>JBJTWB010000192.1:0-1143 GCA_046081505.1 Bacteroidota bacterium
TGAAATCTCTTTATGACCGAAACCCTCAATTGCGAATAAATTAAACACCGTTCTATAACCCGTAGGCATTTCCGAAATTATTTTTAATAAATCGTCGGCCTGCAACTTCTCAAGCTGAGATTCCTGATTGTCATGAACAGCGTATGCTGTATCAATAGAAATCTCATTTTGCTTTTTAATTCTTGATTTCAATTGTGTTAGAGAGGTGTTCACCACAACTCTTCTCATCCATCCTCCCAAAGGACCGTCGCCCTTCCATTGATTCAAGCTTTTAAAAATTTTGATGAAACTCTCCTGAAGAACATCCTCAGCCTCTTCTCTACTGCCCATATATCGCAGGGCAATAGCAAATAGCTGCCCTGAATAAAGCTTGAAAAGTTTCTCTTGGGCATTGGGTTTTCCCGCCATACACTCTTCAACCAATTCCTTTTCAGACATAGTCACATCATGAGTATGATTATAGACTTATAGAAAAAGTTGCCTGAGGCATATGTACTTATCTTAGAAGTGTTACTGTACCTTCCAAAACCTCTAGTCGACGGTCTGATAAATGTTCAACTTCGATTCGCCAAACAAACGAATCTGATTTTGGATAGTACTCTCCACCCCTGATGTTCCCTATCCAAGCCTCTCCGAGTTTATAGGTCTCAAACATGAGTGTTCCCCATCTGTCATAGATAGCGAAATGATAATTTTCCGGATTTGCTCCGTTAATGACAGGTAAAAACACATCATTTTTACCATCATCGTCAGGAGTAAAAGCATTCGGAACCCAAATTTGTAAGATAGACTCTATGAGAATCTCGTAACAAATGGAATTTGTACACCCGTGAATGTTTGTGGCTTCAAGGCATACAGGATACACTGCCAAATCTACGTCTGGGAATGTCCACATTGGATTTGGCTCTGTGCTGCTTCCAAAGGTTGCAAAAGACCAATCATAGGTGTTGCCACCTACTGAAAGATTTGTGAATTGCACCTCTGTTTCAAGGACATTGACAGGATCGGGAGACCAAGCAAAATCGGCTACAGGATAATCCCACACGTTAATTGGGGCTGCCAATGTTGTAGAACTTGAACATCCGTCGGGAGACATTACATACAGCGAAGGAGAATAAGATCCTACCTCGTCATAAGTATATG
>JBJTWB010000193.1:0-3083 GCA_046081505.1 Bacteroidota bacterium
ATTGATGGCCCGTTTTAGTATATTCTTGACGTGTTTAAAAAAAGTTGATTATATTATTGAAGAGGTATTGCCATATGCATTATTTGAACAAATTCTAAATTATTTTGCTGTTGTAGAACCTATTCCGATTGTATTTTTGCCAAGCTAAAAACCAAAAAACTATGGGGCTTTTTAAATCATCTTTAGTCAAAAAATATTGGATGGCTGGAACAGGCTTGTTCTTAATCACATTCCTTATTGTGCACGCCGGTATTAACGCCATGATTTTCTTCAATGACAGCGGTGAAACGTTCAACACCTGGGCGCATTTCATGGCTACGAATCTCATTGTTCGCACCATGGAAATTGGATTGTTTCTAGGTTTAATTGTGCACATTGTTGACGGATTAATGCTCTATTTCCAAAATAGAAAAGCACGTCCGGTGAAATATCAATATGAAAAAGCGTCTGCCAGCAGTTCTTGGTATTCGAGAAGCATGGCTTTGCTTGGAACATTAATTCTTATTTTCTTGGTCATTCACCTCAAAGATTTTTGGTTGAAAACGCGTGTTACGCATTTGTCTGTTTCTCCAGCCGAAATGAAAGTAGGTGGTGTAATGATGGAAAATCTGTTTTTGGAAATGGTAGAAGTTTTCAAGAATCCCTTCGCTGTGGTTGTATATGTCCTTGGATGTTTTTCACTGTTCTGGCATTTATTTCATGGTTTCAGAAGCGCATTCCAATCCTTGGGATGGAATTACAGTCGCTACGCCGCTGCCATTGAATTGTCAGGTTCAGTTTTCGCAATAGTCATTTCTGTTTTATTCGCTGCCATGCCCATAGCAATGTTCTTGGGTTGGGTGCATTAATTTCTAAATTTTGAATACAATGAAATTAGAAGCAAAAATTCCAGACGGACCACTCGATCAGAAGTGGACCAAGTACAAAGGAAGTGTTCGATTGGTGAATCCAGCGAACAAAAGAAATATTGATATTATTGTTGTTGGTACGGGTCTAGCCGGAGCCTCAGCCGCCGCTTCGTTGGCAGAAATGGGATACAAAGTAAAAGCGCTTTGTTTTCAAGATTCTCCGCGCAGAGCGCACTCCATTGCAGCGCAAGGAGGTATCAATGCAGCGAAGAATTATATGAATGACGGTGACAGCGTATACCGTTTGTTTTATGATACCATTAAAGGTGGTGACTACCGCGCTCGCGAAGCGAACGTGCACCGCTTGGCAGAAGTTAGCGCAAATATCATTGACCAATGCGTTGCTCAAGGTGTTCCTTTCGCTCGTGATTACGGCGGATTATTAGATAACCGCTCTTTCGGTGGAACGCAAGTTTCAAGAACTTTTTATGCTAAAGGGCAGACGGGTCAGCAGCTGTTATTGGGAGCTTATAGTGCCCTAAGCCGCCAAATTGGTAAGGGAAATGTGCAGTTATTGAACAGACACGAAATGCTTGATTTGGTTGTTGTTAACGGCAAAGCAAGAGGTATCATAGCCAGAAATTTAGTTACTGGTGAATTGGAAAGGCATGGAGCACACGCCGTTGTCTTGTGTACAGGTGGATATGGAAACGTTTTCTTCCTTTCAACCAATGCCATGGGTTCAAATGTAACAGCCGCTTGGAGAGCGCACCGCAGAGGAGCAGCATTCGCAAATCCATGCTTCACACAAATTCACCCAACGTGCATTCCCGTGAGCGGAGATCACCAATCGAAATTGACTTTGATGTCAGAGTCGTTACGAAATGACGGTAGAATTTGGGTTCCGAAATTCAAGGAAGATGCAGAAGCTATTCGTGCCAAGAAATTGAAACCAACAGAACTTTCTGAAGACCGTAGAGATTATTATTTAGAGAGAAGATACCCGGCTTTTGGAAATTTGGTTCCTAGAGACGTGGCTTCACGTGCAGCCAAAGAACGTTGCGATGCCGGTTTCGGGGTGAATGCCACGGGCGAAGCGGTTTATTTAGATTTTTCTTCAGCCATTATGCGTTACGGTAAAACAGAAGCCACCATTCGTGGTATGCACAACGCTTCTGAAGACGAAATACGCAACTTGGGTAAGGAAGTAGTTGAAAAGAAATACGGAAACCTGTTTCAGATGTACGAACAAATTGTAGCTGAGAATCCGTACGAAACACCTATGATGATTTATCCTGCTGTTCACTACACCATGGGTGGGTTGTGGGTAGATTACGAATTAATGACCTCTGTTGAAGGTTGCTATGCTGCCGGAGAAGCTAACTTCTCTGATCACGGAGCGAACAGATTAGGTGCTTCTGCGTTGATGCAGGGTTTGGCCGATGGATACTTCGTTCTTCCTTACACCATTGGTAATTATTTAGCCGATGAAATTCGCACCGGAGCTATTCCAACAAACACCGCTGAATTCGATGAAGCTGAAAAGGCAGTTCGCGATAGATTGGAAGGATTCTTCAAAACAAACGGAACTCAACCCGTAGATTACTTCCACAAAAAACTAGGTAAGTTCATGTGGGATTATTGCGGAATGGGACGAAATAAAGAAGGGTTGGAATTTGCAATTGCAGAAATCCGCAAATTACGCGATGAGTTTTATGCAAGCGTGAAAGTTCCAGGATCTATGCAAGGCATGAATCCTGAGTTAGAGAAAGCCGCCCGTGTTGCTGATTTCCTTGAGCTTGGAGAATTGATGTGTCAAGATGCTTTGGAAAGAAATGAATCATGCGGCGGTCACTTCAGAGAAGAGTATCAAACCGAAGATGGTGAGGCGCTTCGTCAAGATGATGTCTTCAATTTTGTTTCTGCTTGGGAATTTTCAGGTGATCCAAGCAAACCTGTTTTGAATAAAGAGTCTTTAGTTTACGAAAATATCAAAGTTCAACAACGATCATACAAATAAGCCATGAGTAACGGAAACATGAACTTAACGCTAAAAATTTGGCGTCAACCGAACACAAATGCTTCGGGTAAAATGGAAACTTACACCCTTGGTGGTGTTTCACCAGACATGTCTTTTTTGGAAATGATAGACGTGTTGAATGATAAGCTTATTCGCGAGGGGAAAGATCCTGTTGCTTTCGACCATGATTGCAGAGAGGGAATTTGTGGCATGTG
>JBJTWB010000194.1:0-9184 GCA_046081505.1 Bacteroidota bacterium
GTCTATAGCAAGAGCTGCACCATGTAAGGCCCCCCAGACAATGAAGGTCCAGTTGGCGCCGTGCCAAAATCCTCCCAGAAGCATGGTAACAAAGAGATTGAAATAAGTGCGCACTTGACCCTTGCGATTTCCACCAAGCGGTATGTACAAATAGTCTCTTAACCAACTTGAAAGTGAAATGTGCCAACGTCTCCAAAATTCGGTAATGGAGGAGCTTTGGTATGGCGCTAAAAAGTTAATTTCAATTTTCAATCCCATCCAACGCGCTATGCCAATGGCCATATCAGAGTATCCACTAAAATCACAGTAGATAACCATGGCATATGCATATACCGCTGTTAAACAATAGAGACCACTGTACCGTGTTGGATCATCAAAAACAACCTGAACAATGTTGGTGTACAAGAAGTCGCTGATTACCATTTTCTTGAAAGCTCCGGTCAGTATGAAATAGAATCCGTAGCTTAAATCTTCCGATTTAAGTTCTATTCGTTGTCTAATTTGTGGAAGAAAATCGGCAGCTCTTACAATTGGACCCATCATGAGCTTCGGGAAATAAGAGAGGAAGAAAAGGTAATCAATAAATTTATTTACAGGCTTGAAATGTCCTTTATACACATCAACGGTATAGCTCAAATTTTCAAAGGTGTAGAACGAAATTCCCACGGGAAGGGCCAAATGCAATAACTCATAATTTCCATTTCCCCAATCATTCATCATCTGAATGAAAAAGTCAGTGTATTTGAAATAAAATAAAAGACCCAAATTAAGTGCAATACTTCCAATGAGCAATGTCTTCTTAAAAGCGCGGTTATTCGATTTTGCGATTGCATGACTTAAGTTGTAGTCGACTACCGCGGCAGCGAGAATAAATACCACATACTCGCCACAAGCTTTGTAAAAGAAGAACAATGAAAACAACGAGACAATCCAAAGGCGCAGTGTAACCCGCTTGTGAACAAGCGCATAAACTCCGAAAAACAGTGTAAAAAAGAAAAAGAAGAACGCCGAATTGAATACCAACGGTGCGGTAATCTGAAATTTCAATTGTTCAATAACGGCATTCCAACTAATCATGTGTCTGGAATTTTAGAAGATGATGACTAAATGATTTGGCCATACTCTCACCAGCAAGAGTATATCCTTTCATTGAGAGATGTATTTGCTTCGAATCGGTCAGCCCCAGTGCAGCCCATTGTTTCATACTTCCATCTCCTCCCATGCAAGAGAACAAGTCAAATACATAGAGGTTGTAGGTCTTGGCTAGTTCCAATTGTATGCGTTGAATTCGAGGCACCAACGGGTTAGGAACGTAACTGTATCTCTTGCCCACTTTCTGTGAGATACTTACGCCTGGCGGAGTTGTGAGAACAACTATCGGCGGAGATTCCAATCCAGCAAGCAGTTGAATCATTCCACGTACTTCTTCTCGAAAAAGGCTGTCTGAAAATGAACTTCCTTGAAATGCTTCATTCGTACCCAGGGAAAGAATGACTATTTCTGGTGATAAACTTTCAATGTGTTTTCTGAAGTCTTCGGCTTGGTTGTATTGATTAAATGTAGCTCCATTAACGCCAATTGAAGAGACAACTGCTCCGGATTCTTTCGATCGAACATATACCCCTTGTAAGACAGATGAGTTTTGAAGTTTGTACTTTTTGATGTGTGAAATTCGAAAAGAAAAAATTCCCTTTTCAAAATAAAAAACAGATTTGAAAGGTGTGCTTTCAGAGTCTATGAATTGACCTTGTATTCCGGTTCGTGAATGAACAGCATAGTGGTAATTGGAGTCAAGATTAGAGGAGTGAAATACGGTAACGAAGTGAATGGCCGGAGTTTGCGTGGAGTCGAATTTATAGTCGATGTACGCATCACTTCTATTCTGGTAAATACTGTATCCGGCTATTCCAATGGGTTGATTGGGATTTTTTGAAGTTACTTTATAGGGTTGCCATGGTACATTCGATGAAGTCTTATAACTGCTATGCCCATTGGTATTCGCCAATTGATAGGGGTAAGCCATTCCATAACCACCGTCACCGAATTGTTTTTTTAATATTCTCCCAAGCGGTGCCGCCATAACTCCCGGTTGAATATGCGAGTCGCCAATTTGCACAACATCTAAGGGTAAATTCATTTCTTGAGTGAAGTAAAACAAATTCTCAATAGCGAAAGGCTTACCAATTAAGGAGTCTTGTTCATGCACCATTTGAGCCTTAGCCACAAAAGCTAAAAACAAGCAAGTGATGTTCAAGATAATTTTCATGCTATGGTTTTTGTTTTTTTTGCGTGTAGACAGACTGAGAGCGCATGAGATATTCGAAGAGCAGATTGCCAACTACTTTGGTGCCGTCTCTGCTTAAATGGGTGTAGTCCGAATTCGCAAGCTTAGGAATTGAATCTTGCACCCAAGCCACAATTGACCCTTCACCACCCATGGCTTCATATAAACTAAAGAATGCGCAACCGTTGTTTAATGCCGTTTCGCGTTGAATTTTCTCTAAGTCACGAACGGTTACATCGCTCTTCCATTCGCCCTTTATTTTCCTTCCCTTATCTGAAACACCCACCACAAAAATAGAAGCCTTTGGAAAGCAAGATTTTAAATGTTTTATGGTTTTATCCAAGTTATTTCCATAGCCTTTGTAGTTCGAAACTCCCGGTGAGTGAATGTTCAATCCGAATTCAAGGATGATTAACTTGTAATCCAGAATTTCTTCCAAGCTCGAGAAAAGATTTTGCGGAAGCTGACTCAGTCCAATGCCGGAACTTCCTCTAAATGCAAAATTGTCAACATAACATCCCTTTCCATTTTCAAAATTCAAACCATACAACGCAGGAGTTCCTTCATCGCACTGAATGTTGATTTGCTTGCCTTCAGAATTTGGAAGTTCAAGATAGAATTTTCCGGGATTTGGCCATTGAATAAAAGATCGTTGACCATTTACAGTATAGGCTAATTTTCCGGATGAATTGGGATGAGCTATGAGCCAGGCAGATTTGAACGGATGTTTCGAAGCGGTGTAAGTTGCACTTGCACCTGGTTGTGCAACAAATACTTGCCCGGTTGGACCTACTTCAAATGAACTGGAATTACTTTGAATATCTGAAACTCCCCAAAAATCATTGAATTGATGTCCTATGGTAATGCGGTATCCGGCAACAATCGAAGTTAGGGGCATCCAACCGACCCCATTTCCTCCGTATTTTTTTTGCAACGCATCACGTAAATCACATGTTAAATTGTCTCCTTCAATTTGTGAATCTCCAAAGTGGGCAATGTGAATGCTTTTGGAACTCATTGGAAGATTATCAAGTCCTTCGAAGAAATAATCGAGATTGCCATTCAATTCAACCTGGCCCTTCCCAACTTGTATGATAGAGTCTTTGTAGAGTGAATCTTTAACTTGTTGAATGGAATCTTGGATCAGATTTTCTGTTTTTATTTCACTTATAAAGTCTACTTGAAGTTTCTCCGGAAGTTGCTTCACCCAGTATGAGTATACAATGACCCCTATTGCTGAAAGCAACAATAGAATGGCAATTTGGTATAGGGGATTACGCATTGGGCTTTTGTGGATTGCGAAATTACAAGGAAATTCGGCTTTTTAGGGAGTTTCACGATGATTTTCATAACCGTGGTCAATGTGCAAAGGATGAACACTGCACGCATTTACAGCAAGCACGTCACATCTTTCATTGTAGGTGTTCCCAGCATGGCCTTTTACCCATTGAAAACGAATTTGATGTTTTTTGGAAATTTCCAAGTAACGTTTCCAGAGATCAGGATTTTTGACATTTTTCCAGTTTCGCTTGATCCAACCGTTGATCCATTTCTTCTCAACGGCATCTACAACATATTTTGAATCGCTGAAAATGGTAACATTGCTGTTTGGAATTTTCAATAATTCGAGTGCAACAATGACAGCCATGAGCTCCATTCTGTTGTTTGTTGTGAGGCGAAATCCTTCAGCCAATTCTTTGTAGTATTCTCCAGACATGAGTACAATCCCGTACCCGCCTGGACCTGGATTACCCTTCGCTGCTCCGTCTGTATATACGGTTATATTCATTCGTAACCAAGGGTTTGAGACAAACTGCGTAATTCGTCATCGAAAGATTTTGTGCTGTCAATAATGAAGTCACATTTAGAAATATAGGGTTCAAGGAATTCTTTTTCAGCCGGACGCACATGATTGTTCCATTGATATCTTACTTCGTGTTCAGGGTATCCTCTTTCTCCAAGATCTCGGTCAATTCTTCTTTGCAGCCTCAAATCTTCAGGTGCATTTAAGTAGATTTTATGGTTTAACCGTTCAAATATTTCGTTGAAGTGAAAAACGAATAAGCCCTCCATAACTATGATTCTCGCTGGTTCAATGCGAACTTTCTCAGGTTCCCAAGCGGGATTGTTAAAATTGTATTCAAGGAATTCAATGGGGTTTCCGGCGAGTAACATGTTCATGTCTTGAACAAATTTTCGCCTATTTATTCCAGTTGGCAAGTCATAATTCACCCAACCATTTTCATCTCTATGCTGTTCCTCTTGAGGTTTGTAATAATTATCTTGAGAGACCAGTGCTAGTTCGGCGTGCGGTATGCGCTCCTTTAATTGACGAAGGAATGTTGTTTTCCCAGATCCACTGCCTCCTGAAATGCCTATGAGTATTCGATTCACTTTTTTTTCGATTGGGTTTTTATGATTTCCAAAAGTAAGTGAGCTTGCTCTTGGTTATCAATACAAAGGAAAGACCCATTTCCAATTTCTGAAAGTTTCTTTAAATTTTCTTTCGCATGTGCTGTTCCTTGAATGACTACAATGGTGGTGTATATTTTTTTGCGTTTGGCTTTCCGAACTAATTTTTCAATCTGAATTTCATCTTGTTTTTTAAATGCACCATCAGTGATTACAAAAAGTTGATTATTTCCTTCCGGTAGAAATGAATTTTGTAAAATTTTAAAAGCTTTTGAAAACCCTTTGGTTCCGCTGGTGCTACCTGCAGGGTTATTTTTTTCAAAATAGGCAATTTGTTTATTCAGCTCATTTCCAATTTCATTCTCAAAAATGACCTCTGCTTTATCGGCATATGTAATCATTGAGATTTGATCTACAACTCGAAGTGTTTTCCCCAATTCTTCAAAAGCTATTTTAGTAATTGGCCATTTTTCTTTGGTAGCCATGGAACCACTTTTATCTACTAGAAAAGCAATGTTGTTCGGAGCATATGAAGTTACTGAAAAGTCAAAAATGGAATCTACAATTATGGGTTCAATGAGATCCAAAGAATCAATTTTAAATTCAGGTTGAATGGTTTGTTCAAGTTCGAAAACAAATAAATGATTTCGAGGATTAACCTGAGTTGTGAGACTAGTTCCAATATATCCGTCTTTTCCAGCGTACAACGTGTAGTATCCAATGGGCACTTCAGATTGAAATTCACCTTTTCTATCTGTTTTTCCAACTAGCAGGGGTAAGCGCTCATCTAACAACTCAAATTGAGCGTTGTGTATAGGAAGTTTTGTGGCTTTGTCGAGGACTAAAACCTCAAGATTGAATTGTCCACAGCAATTTACCGGCTGCTTTGAAAAGTCTGGACACGGCAATTCTTCGGTTAGATTAACATAGGTAACTTCGCTCGTAATTTCTAAGTAATAGGGAGTGTTTGAAGATGCAAAATAAATTGGAATACGTTCTCGGAATCGGCCAGTTTTTCTTGGGTTGAATTTGATTCGAATAACAAGACTGTCTCCGGGAGAAATGTCTTTCGTGGAATACAAGACTTGAAAATTGGTAGAGAAATCTGCTCGAAACAAGTGATCCGTTTTACTCCCTTCATTTCGAACCACAATATCAACTACTTTGTCGGTGTATTTCGTTAGTATTCCAAAATCAATTTTCTGATTTGTCCAATTCACTTGGCCGGAAATACTTCCTGCAACAAAAAGTAGAACGATGAATATGAGCCTATTCAGTTTCCAATTTGTCTGCAATTGTGCGGTCATTTGCTAGTCGAGGAGTTTTATTTTGCCCACCTAATTTCCCTTGTGATTTCATGAAAGTATTGAATCCTCCTTTTTTTACTCGTGTAATTTTCAATGGCCGAAGCACTTTACCTTCAATCAAATCTCTGTAATAAACATTTTGCTCTTGCATTTTATTGTCTAACAGGGATTCTAAGTCGGAGTTTTCACATGTTTCATTGAACTCAATAAACCACTCGTGGTAAGGAAGTCCGGAAGTTGGATTCACTTGCGGAGCAACATGAAATTCTTGTACTGTGAATTGAAGCGTCTTTTGAGCAAAGGCCATTGCTTTTTCAACTTCTTCCGCAATGACATGTTCTCCAAATGCACTTGTAAAATGTTTTATTCTTCCAGTTACTACAATTCGGTAAGGATCTGTTGAAACAAATTTGACGGTATCACCAATACTATATCCCCACAAACCGGCATTGTTGGAGAGAATAAGCGCGTAATTAATTCCAACTTCCACCTCTGCAAGACTATACCTTTTCGGATTGTTTGAAAAATAATCATCTGCCCGAATGAATTCGAAAAAGATGCCGCTATTAACATTGAGTCGAAGGCCTTCGGTGGTCTGAGAGTCTTGATAAGCGAGGAATCCTTCGCTGGCAGGATACAATTCTATCTTGGGAATTTCTTTTCCTATGAGTTCTGCCATTCGTTTGGCATAGGGTTCAAAACTCACTCCGCCAAAAGGGAACAATTCGAAATTCGGGAAAACATCGAGTACCGTTTTTTTTCCAGTGTAATCCAAGAGCATTTCAAAGTACATCTGAACCCATGCCGGAATGCCCGAAATTAAAGTCATATTTTCCTTTGATGTCTCAACTACAATTTGTTTGACTTTGGTCTCCCAATCGGCTATGCAGTTGGTTTCGTATGCGGGCATACGGTTTTTTTGTAGGTATGATGGAACGTGATTCGCAACGATACCGCTTAATCTTCCGAATGGTATGCCAGAAGGAAGTTTTTCTAATTCAGGACTGCCTTGTAGAAAGATCATTTTACCATTCACAAAGTTTGAATTCTTTGTTTCACCGATATAATTTAACAGGGCATTTTTTGCAGAATCAATGTGGTTTGGAATGGAATCGCGTGTGAGAGGTATGTATTTGGTTCCACTCGTGGTGCCAGATGTTTTGCAGAAGTATGTTGGTAAATCGGGCCAAAGAACATTGTGCTCTCCATGTTTGACAGATTCAATGTAGGTGCTCAATTGTTCATAATCTCGAACGGGAACACGCTGTTTAAATTCGTCGTAGGTTCGAATGTTGCTGAAATCATGTTCAATTCCAAATTGTGTTTTTTTTGCTCGATGAACAAGATGGAGTATGACTTTATTCTGAAGTGTAACTGCTTGCTTCGCCTCGCTGAGAAGCTTTTTATGAACATAGTTTCCAAGTACCAGACTTGCAGCAGACTTTATAGACATGCAACTATTCTATGATGAGGTTTTTAGATGCAATATATTCACCAGACCGAACAAGTATTCGGTATATGCCTGATCTATATTTTGAAATGTTCAAATCGTAATTACGAACGCTCTCAGATAAATGTATCTCCTCTATAAGACTCCCATTCATGGCATAAACAGATACGGTTTTTTTCTCTGTTCCGGGAAGCGAAAGGGTAGTTTGTTCATTCGCCGGATTAGGGAACATGCCCAATTCATTTTCTGATTCAAGTTCTTCAGTCCCGACATATGGACCAAAATTCATTCTAACCATGGGAATTCGTGTGAGGTAAAAAAGGTCAGATTGATTAAAACGAACCCAAGCAGTTAATTCTTCGGAATAGCCAGAGAGTCCAATGTAAACACTCCCCGGACCCTCGGGGCTGCCAACAGTTACCAAGTAAGCACCTTGAGAGAGGTAGACCGGATTATCAAAGGCGAGAATTTTAATGTTTTCTTCACCATAACCGTTGATGTCTTCCGGGTTTACAGGATAATCTACAGTAGATGCAATGACATTGCCTATTCCGGTGTCAAGTGAAAAGGAGAAAATGGAAGCGTATACAGAAGACGGAGTAGATGTGCCAAGGGCTAAAGCAACACCTATACTTTCTACAAAATCACCGGCTGGTAGTAGATAGACACATCCCATGTCATAAGTTGAATTGAGATAATTGTCAGTGGGTAAAAAAACGGCGTTCAGGTCTCCTTTATCTCGAGCAAAAGTTACAGGGGTAATCTCAAATGTGCGTCGCTGCATGCTGTTCGCAGCGTTTTCATCAGACTCTGATTGGTTTGCCAGGTAATCAATTGAATAGTGTCCAACTGTGCCAGGCATTAGATATGAACCTACTTCGAAACGCGCTGTTTCGCCTGAAGCAACTACCAAACTATCAGGGCTAGTTGCTGTGCATAATCCATTTGCAGTTTCGTCATGCGCCAGTGTGTCACTCAGCGAAACATTGGTTTGGTTGTTTGTTCCGAAATTGAAAATGTCTCCTTGAAATATCAGCTCGGGAGCAAAATCAACAGGATATTGGTCGTATTCAAGAAATTCAAATCCAGTTGTATGTGTTGGATCAAGAATGTCGAAATCTCCGTATGTCACGTCTTCGGTTAAAAGATCGTTTGCGAAAATATCTATGAGTTCAATATCATCAATTTGCCAGAAATAGTACAATCCATTGTAAACAAATCGCAATTTGACATTGCTTGAATTGCCTGCTGCTGCTGGTAATGGCACACGCACGAATAACGTATTTTCTGTAGTAACTCCTTGATCAAAAGTGTTGGTATAAAGTGTATTCCAATTGCCATTATTGATACTGATTTCTACACTTGTTTCGCCAGAGTAATAGCGCGCATACTGTTCAAATTGCAATGCAACGTTTGCGTGTCCAGTTAAGTTAATTGAGCCTGTAGTAATGGAAGCGGTGTGAGGCCCTGGAGCCATTCCCGTTCCGAAATACTGAGCCGTACAAGGATTTGCATTGTTATCCCAGTAGTTTGAATCGAAGATAATGAATCCGTTTTCAGTAGTTGCGCTCGCAATGGGCTCTCCCGTTAATCCTTCGGGAATGCATGAACCTCGCGATCCCACAAGATTACTGGGGTTCGTCGCAGGTCCTCGATACTCCCAAATAGCCAATGATGGGTTCCCTTCATTGATCCAATCTGTTGGAATACCTTGTGAAAAATCTTCTGACC
>JBJTWB010000195.1:0-8954 GCA_046081505.1 Bacteroidota bacterium
TTTTCCTTCTTCACCATCTAGGAATGTAATAGCGCTTTTTGTGGCTCCTGTATTTTTATACCCACTATCAAGGGTAACGCAACCCGTTAAATCGCGTAATTTGGTTATGTCAATTGCTTTTTCGTTCGCTGAACCAGTGAACATAGGAAGTTCGTATTCTTTTCCGTCAATGATTAACTTAGCTGTCTCACTCATAAAAGTAAATTTAGTGGTCGCAAGATAGTTTAGGATTGCTGTTTGTCAAAAGTTTGCGGCAGAAATCATAACAATTATTTTACATGTGTATTCAAGAAAAAAGGCCCCGATGGGGCCTTTTTTTCAGAGGTTTTATTTATTTCTTCAAAAAGCCACTTACACTGTTGATCCATGATGTAGGCCCTCCTTGCTGATAACCGGTTTGACCTAAACTGTTTAAAGCAATTTTTCCGTCTTCTCCCATTGCAGGATTTACAAAGAATACAGTAGGGTATCCGCGAACGGCGAAACTGCCCTGCAATTGGTTGTTTTGCTGACGAATATTTTCAGGAAGAACAGTTTTTCTGGGGAAATCCACTTCCATTAAAATAACGTTTTCACTTGCCCAAGCAGAAAATTCGGGTGTTTGAAAAACTTCCTTTTGAAGTCTCATACACCAACCACACCAGTCACTTCCGGTGAAGAACAACATGATTGGTTTTTTAGTTGACATGCTTTGTTGTATGCATACATTCATGTCGTTTTCCCATTTTAGGTTCACATTGTTTTGTGCATTGAAGGTCAATGCAGAAATTAAAATGGTAAAAAGAATTGCTGTTTTTTTCATTTTTTTTCAGGTCTTATCTGATGCCGTGCATCATTTTTAAAATTGGCTTTTTCAAGACTATCATAATCATGCCAAGAAAGATAACAAAACCTGCAATTGTAGCGAAAATTGCGAAAGCACCAAGTGCTTCAACGTATGCCGCAACAAAACCGCCAATGATATTGGCTAAGAAACTTGAAAGTAACCAAACCCCCATCATGAGTGATGCAAATTTTACGGGTGCCAATTTTGTAACTACTGATAATCCAACGGGAGAAAGAGCCAATTCACCAATTGTGTGAATAAGGTAGGTAAGAACCAACCAAATGAGACTTGCTTTCACTGCAACGTCTGGATTTTCCCCCCCACGCTCGGCGACAGCACCTAACATGAAAAAGAAGCCAATACCAAGAAGTATCATTCCCATTCCCATCTTCACGGGTGTAGAAAATTTCTTACCAATATTGCTGGTCCAGAACATAGCGAATAAAGGAGCTAGAGCTACAATAAATAGCGGGTTTACTGATTGAAACCATGAAGTAGGAATTTCAAAAGTTCCAATGGTTCTGTCAATGAATTTGTCTGTGTATAAACTCAATGAAGATCCTGCTTGCTCAAAACCTGCCCAGAAGAAAACCACAAAAGCAGTTAAAATGAAAATGACAGTCATTCGTTGTTTTTCTTCTTTTGATAAAGGCGCATTGGTATTTTTAGACTCTTCTAAGTTAGCCTCAGCCGATTTAACCGGAGCCTTACCAAGGTGGCCAAGATATTTACTAGCCAAAGAATTGAATAGCAATTGACCAAGTAACATTCCAATTCCAGAAATTAAAAATCCGTACTTGTATCCATAGGTCACAATTTCACCAGCTTCATTCTTAACAGCAAATAAATTTTCTGCAAAAAGACCAATAACAAGTGGAGCAAGAAATGCACCCAAATTGATTCCCATGTAGAAAATGGAAAAGGCGGAATCCCTTCTTGGATCATTGTTGGAATACAATTGACCAACGAGTGTAGAGATGTTGGGTTTGAAGAACCCGTTACCAATTATTAACAGCAAAAGTCCGATGTATAACCCAACTTGGGTGTTGATGGCAAACAAAACAAATTGACCAATCATCATGGTGATACCTCCAATGGTGATTGCCATTCTTTGACCAATAAACTTATCAGCTAACCATCCACCAATAATTGGGGTGAAGTAAACAAATCCAGTGAAGAATCCATAAATGAGAGAAGCCTCTTTTTCATCGATTGCTAACCCTCCTTCCATCCATTGTTTGGTTAAGTAAAGAATCAAAATTCCACGCATTCCGTAGTAGCTAAAACGCTCCCACATTTCGGTAAAGAATAATAGATACAATCCTTTCGGATGGCTTTTCTGTGTTGCAACTTCAGACATGTTTGTAATATTAATTAGAGGTTAGATTGTAAAAATAAGAGAAAGGAGTCAAGTTTCCTTGACTCCTTCGAAAAAAAATAGATGTGCGCCGTTATTCTTTGTGTGCTTCCTGAACAGGTACACGCTTGCCGCCTTTGTATGCAGCAATGAATGCGTCTGGGTAGCGCGCTAGTAATTTGATTAACGCTTGTTCAGCATTTTCATAATTGGTGAACTTACCTGTACAAATGCGCGTAAAAACAATTTCGTCTTTCTCAACAAATACAGGGAAAAGACCACTGTAAAAATCAGGTTTTACGTTTTCACTGAATGCACCAATTTGAACGGTGTAGAAAATCTTCTTCGGTAAATAGGGGTTGTTTTCAAGCTTTGATTTGATTTTCGGATCCATTTCAAATTCATTCACACCTGAGTCTAACCATTTTAAAATATTGTCTGGCTCAACACCAACCGACTTTTCTGAAATGATTTTCTCGAAGTTTTTTTCCTTAACAACCAAAATGGTTTCTTGATCTTTTTTGGTTCTTTCTGGATCTAAATCCTTAATTACACGAAATTCAGTTCTTCGATTCAAGGCTAATTTTTCTTCGACACAACTGGCTACTTCATTTTCATCGCATTCACAGTCGGTAATTGGCTTTGTTTCACCAAATCCTTTGTACGTAATTTGTTTGGGGTTCACGCCATGTGATATGAGATAATCTGCAGTGGCCTTCGCACGTTGGTTTGAAAGATTTTGATTCACGCTCGCTGATCCAATGCAGTCGGTATGAGAACCGCATTCAATGACAAGGTTTGATTTGCTTTTCAAAATCTCGACAATTTTGTCAAGTTGTGATGCTCCTTGAGAGGTGATATCGAATTTTGCGTATTCAAAATAGATGGGGTCCAATTTTAATAAATCACTCAAATTGTCTCCAATCTGAATCACGCGGGTAAGAGACAAATCATTGGTTTTATTTAAATCAATCTGTGTGGTTTCAGAAAACAGATGAACATCTTTCATTTTTTTGATCTCATAACCTTTCAATGTAAGAGTTAATTGACCGAGACTAGACTCTTTTAAATTTTCAAGTGTGGTTTCGAAATAACCAAATTCATTTGTAGTACCACGCGCGGTTGCTGCACCCTCAATCAAAACCTCAACCCCAGGTAATGGTGATTTCGATTTGCTGTCAATGACAATTCCAGATACCAACCATTTTTCAATTGGCAATAGCGCTATGGTCTGGTAGGTGGTAGTAAAGAAGCTATGTTCTTTGTTTGGATAAGTGATTTGAGTGGTTTTAAAGAAGTTGGCAGAGACCGTATTGATACCTCCGTTTTGAACTCCATCGAAAGTGCCATCGGAATGAGTTAGAATGGAAATTTTATCATCACCGCCGACTTCAGTTTGCAAGGTCATTGGGAAGTTCGCCAAAGGTTGAACAGTTTTGCCATGGATGAGTTCAATTTTCCATTCGCCTTTCAGATCTTCGGCCAAAGTAAGGCTATAGATATCATCACTACCTTCTCTATTCGAAGAAATGAAATAGTTGTTTTTAAGTTTTCTATTCGCAATTAAATGGAAATCATCAAAACTAGAATTCAAAGGAGCAGGCATGAGTCTGGGTGATGACCAAGTTCCTTTTTTGTTAAGTGTTGAAGTGTAAATGTCTAGCCCACCCATGCCATCAGGGCGCTGAGAAGCGAAAGCAAGAATACTGTCATTCAAGAAAGTTGGAAATAGCTCGTCGTATTTTGAGTTAATTGCCGTTGAAATTGATTTTGGAGATTCCCAATCGCTGCCGTTTACAAAGTCTTTGGATGTGACATAAATGTTATAGTTGTTGTCTTTGGTGTTGGTTTCAAAATTGTGATTTGAAACAAAAACCAATTGATTGCTTGTTCCTCGAAACGATGGATGCATGTAACTTAGGGAGTCAATGCAAAATGAAATTTGAGTTGCTTTTTTATTGCTTAAGGTTTCAACTGACTTCTCAAAAAGAGCAATGTGTGCAGGAGTATCTTTAGTAGAGGCTACACTTCGATTGAAAATCACTGAGTATGCATTTGCGCATACTGGACCATCATTAACTTCTGTATTCAGGGCTTTCAATTGTTCATTGATGTCAGTCTTTGAGGTGATTTGAACGAACGGTTTATTGTCATATCTGAAATTGGCTTTCGGAGAAAACTTTTCTTGATAGTTCGTTAAGTAAAAAAGTGAATCGTTGTAATAAAATGGAAGTGCCTCGCTCCAATCTTTTTCTGCAATGAATGCATCAATTTGAATTTTACCTTCAATGAGATGAGCTGCATTAGAGAATTTACTTATTTCATCTTTATAAAGCTCCTTGTTAAATACAGCTCCAATAATTTGATTGGCTTTTTTCATATCGCCCATTTCTTTCAAGGCCTCTGCATATTTCATTTTCTCGGAGTCACTCAGAGTAGCAGTTCCAGCTTTTTCAAATGCATGAATGGCACCATCCATGTTTCTGAGTTGATAATGGCTATTCCCTGCTATAATATAAGCTTCTTGAGTCGGTGATTTCATGGACTCAACCATTTCAATGGCCTCAGCATATGCTTTTGCATTGTAGAGATCTTGCGCATATTTCACCTGAGCTTTTTGCCCGCAGCTGACTATGATGAGGGTTGCGAAAACTGCAACGAGAATTCTGAACTTCATAATTAAAATAATCTAGGGGAGATGTGAATACCTTTTTGTCCAATGGAATAACGCAAGAAAACCTCATGCGAACTCGCAGCATAGGTTGCCAAATTTGATAATCCGAAATCATATGCGTAACCCACTTTTAAAAACGGGTGCAATTGAATTTCGGTTAAGGCAACTATACTTTTATCTGATCTGTAGCCTGCACCAACACCAATCATCTTTTTGTAGTATCCAACAACATTAAGGTCAAAACTCACTGGAGCACCAGATACATATTTGATCATGGTATTCGGTTTAATTGACCACATGGGGTTAATGGTATGCACGTAGCCTGCTTGGGCATAGATGTGTGGCGTTTCAAATGCAGTTAAATCCAGTTGAGTTGTATTAACAGAAAGTACATTTTTTCGGAAATGAGGCATTGCAATACTGCCATACCAATTTTTACCGTATGCAAATATGCCTGTTCCGAAGTTGATTGTTGACTCATTGAAATCTGCACTGAAAGCGTTGTCAATGCTTCCATCTATACTGTGATTCACACTTGATAAACCAATGCTATATTGTGAAAATGACAACTGCAAACCAAAAGCTAAACGCCATGTTTTCATTTTTAAATGGTAGGCCCCAACTGCTGTAGCTTGAGTTCTTTTAAACACGCCAATCTGGTCATTTGAAACAGATAGACCCAACCCAAGAGACTCGTTTGAAATGGGAGCGTGAATGTTGGCTGTAAACGTTTTGGGTGCACCCGGTAATCCGGTCCACTGCGAACGGTACAGAATATTACTTTGTAATCCACTTGCACTTCCGGCGTATGCAGGGTTCACTGCAAGCGGATTGAATTGATACAATGAGGATTGAGGGTCTTGCTGTGACCAAGCCAGTGCTGTTATGAAAAAGCAGCCAAAGCTTAAAATATGATTTAGTTTCATGATTTTATCTCCAAAGTGTTAAGTAACCAGCAGAACCTTGTTCTTCCGTGCTGAATTGAATAATGTAGAAGTAAGTGCCAACAGGAAGATCGTCTCCTGTCCAATCATTCAAATAATTATCTGATGCGAAGACCTCGTCACCCCAACGATTGAAAATTTGAATTTTAATGGTTGAACCTGGAGGATAATTTTCAATTACAAATGTGTCGTTGGTTCCGTCGCCGTTTGGTGAAAACCCTTCAGGAATAAACAATTGGCAAGCATCAGCATCTAAGTAATTTGGAATTCCATCATAATCACAATCATCTGGACTGTTTCCATCTAGGTTGTAATCCCATTCAATACTTGTGAGTAACCCGTCACCATCATCGTCAGAATCTAAAAAGTCATAGTTACCATCCGCATCGGTATCATCCAAGACAACTCCGTCATTGTTGTTATCGTATTCAACGGCGTCTGGAACAGTATCCCCATCGCTATCAAGATCTTGAAAATTCGGTTGGCCATCCAGATCAGTATCCAATGGACTAATGCCGTTTGGACCAATGCTATCATCGATTCCGTCAAAATTTCCATCCACAATTGGCCCAGCGCCAATCATTCCGTCTCCATCTGGATCATTTCCTAAGTTTTCTAGAATATCAAATATTCCATCGTTATCACTATCTAGATCCCATCGATCAGGTACTCCATCTAAATCAGTATCTCCATTATTCAGAGCAGTCAATTCTTCATTGATGTCTAGCACACCATCATTATCATCATCTTGGTCATAATAGGCATTCAATCCATCGTTATCAATGTCAGCACATTCGCCTGAATTCTGACCTTCGTCTATAAAGCCGTTACAGTTGTCATCAATATTGTTACAGATGTCAGCCATTGCTGGGTTGATGGAAGGGTTGGTGTCATCGCAGTCATAACTATCCAAAACATAGCCAATTGGCGCAAAGCAAGCTAAAGAATCATTGAAGACATCTCCGAACCCGTCAGAATCATTATCTGCATAAAATGGAATTGGTTCAGCACCTTCGTCGATGAACGTATTACAGTTATCATCAATGAAATTACAAATCTCAGTAGCATTTGCATTGATGTTAGAATCAAAATCATTGCAATCTCCGAAAATGCCTTGTGTAACAGTATAAGCGGTGCTTGGTTGGGTGCATTGTATTAAACTATCAATATAGAAACCATCACCATCTGCATCAAGATACCAAATTGTTAATGGGTTGTAAAATGCATCATTGTCGTTACAATCTGAATTGTCCGTTACGTATCCAACCGGAAGTGAACACGCCAACGAGTCATTCGAAGCATCACCAAAAGTATCGTTATCAAGATCGGCAAAGTAAGTGGTTAAAACCCCTTCATCAACGAAGTTGTTGCAGTTTTCATCGATGCCATTGCATATTTCAATTCCACTCGGGTTTATAGTCACATCGTTGTCATTGCAATCTGTATTCGATGCTACATATCCGGCGGGTGCAGAGCATGCTAAGGTATCTGTATTTGCGTCTCCGAATCCATCCAAGTCAGCATCGAAGTAATACGATATTTGCACACCTTCGTCAACAAGTGTATTACAGTTGTCATCTATTTCATTGCAAATTTCGGATACGCCGGCATTGATTGCAGAATTGGAATCATCACAATCACCATTGATTCCGCCTGTGGTGTTATAGGATATTCCGGGCGATACGCATTGTATTATAGTGGTTATATAATAGCCATCTCCATCTGCATCTTCGTACCAAGTTGTATTCGGATTAATTGACGCATCGGTGTCATTGCAATCTGTATTGTCAAGAATGTATCCGCTCACTGAAATACATGCAAGGGTATCTACCAATGGGTCGCCAAATCCATCACCATCTGCATCGGCGTAGTATATTACATAAACTAAATTGTCATCAACAACACCTGAACAATCATCATCTACATTGTTACAAGATTCAATTGCTCCCGCGTTGATAGCTGGGTCATTATCATTGCAATCACCACTTATACCACCAACAGTATTATAACCAACACCTGGAGAGATACATTGTGTTAAAGTTGAAACGTAGTATCCATCTCCATCGGCATCTAAATACCAAACGGTATTTGGATTAATTGCAGAGTCATTATCGTTGCAATCTGTATTGTCTAGAACGTATCCGGCAGGCTGAGTGCACGTAAGAGTGTCATTTATTGCATCTCCGAATCCATCAAGATCGATATCCGCGTAATATGCAGTTTGAACACCTTCGTCTATTTGGTTATCACAGTCATCATCTAACAAGTTACATGTTTCAGGAGCACCTGCGTAAATGGTTGGATTGGTGTCATTGCAATCGAAGTTGTTGGTCACATATCCGGTAGGTTGTGTACAACCTTGAGTTGCAACATTGGGATTACCGTATGTGTCGCCATCTAAGTCTTGATAGAAAGTAGTTTGCACACCTTCGTCGATTTGATTATCACAATCATCATCAATAAGATTACACACTTCAGTAGCACCGGGGTATACTGCGGGGTTCAGATCATTGCAATCGGTGTTGCTTAGAACATATCCAGCAGGTTGAGTACAGGCCTGTGTAAACTGAGCCACATCACCAAAACCGTCGCCGTCTGCATCAACATAATACGTTGTTTGAACACCTTCGTCAATGAGGTTGTCACAATCTTCATCAATTCCGTTGCAAACTTCTGATGCACCTGGATATATGGTTGCATTGGTGTCATTGCAATCCGTGCTATTGGAAACATAACCGGCAGGCTGTGTACAAGCTAGGGTAGTAGCTGCGCTGTTTCCGTAGGTGTCACCATCAGCATCTTGGTAATATGTATTTTGAACCCCTTCATCAATTTGTCCGTTACAATTATCATCAATCAAGTTACATGTTTCATTCGCTCCAGCATTGATTGCAGGGTTGTTGTCGTTACAATCACCATTGATACCACCGGTAGTATTGTATCCCACGCCTGGAGAAGTACATTGTGTTAAAGTTGAAACGTAATATCCATCCGCATCCGCATCTAAATACCAAACGGTGTTTGGATTAATAGCAGGATCATTGTCATTGCAATCGGTGTTGCTTAGAACATATCCAGCAGGTTGAGTACAGGCCTGTGTAAACTGAGCCACATCACCAAAACCGTCGCCGTCTGCATCAACATAATACGTTG
>JBJTWB010000196.1:0-4223 GCA_046081505.1 Bacteroidota bacterium
TCATCAAAATAATCTGTCCAAGTTTTTCGCACGCCCCATTCCACCGAAGCCCCTATAAGCCCGGTAATGTTCCATTTCAACCCAGCACCTAGGGGAAGAGAAAATCCGGTAAGCTTGTATACTGGATCATTTCCTTCTAAACCTTGACCTTCTGTTCCAGCTGGTTGAAGCGAATGCCAGAATCCGTTGTATTGCCCTTCTGGATTCATATTATAAATGGCACCTCCGGCAAATAAGTATGGTGATATGGTGTAATTCGAGCCAATTTGATAATTCAAAAAATTCAACTCGAATAAAACACTTCCTTCATAAAACCTATTTCTAAAATTCAAATTTCGATTTTGAATCCATGGATCCTTGCTGTCCTTATCCCAAGCTTCCACGTTGCCATAACTTCCGGCTATACGCATGGACCATCTATAATTAAAATTGTTTCTGTAGCCCAAACTTGCCGCTAACTTCAAATCAGAACCGAAATGCGTGTATGGATTTACCTCTCCCAAGTAATAGGCGGTGCCAAGACCAAGAACCAATTCTTTACTTCGTTCCCTGCCTTTCAACTGAGCCTCGTATTTCTTTTTCGGTTGAGCCGAAACTACGCTGGCGAATCCAACGAAGAAAAGTAGAACGAGTGTTAAATTCCTATTCATATTAATCTTTCCGAATATCTATTCCCCACCCCATTTTTTTTCGGATGGTTCTAAAAAAATTTTGACCTTCTAATAAAATCATGTGCAGCTCGAACGGCGCTTTAGATAATAATATTTCACAGCCCGCATCCAATGTGTAACTTTTGCTGTCTATAGAGATTAAAATACTACCATTCCTAGCGTCAGCCTTGAGTTTAATCGTAGACGTGTCACCAACAATTAAGGGACGGGCTGTTAAGTTGTGAGCGGAAATTGGAGTTACGATGAAGTTTTGACAATTCGGCGTTACAATGGGACCTCCGCAAGAAAGTGAGTACGCTGTAGATCCAGTAGGTGTAGCTACAATAAGCCCGTCTGCCCAATAATTACTAAGGAAAATATCATTGATACTCGCATACAGATTAACCATCTCGTTTCGGGCCGTATTACTCACAGTAATTTCATTTACCGCATATGGGAATGAATCGAAATCAACACCTTCAGCCTGAATTTGTATCAACGACCTCTTTTCAATTGAATACTCACTATTTACAAACTGCTCTAACGCCTCATCCATTTCTTGAATATCTACATGCGAGAGAAATCCCAGCCTACCTGTATTGATTCCCAAAATAGGAACTTTTTTAGAACCTACCAGTGTTGCTGCGTCGAGGAAAGTGCCATCACCACCTATACTAAATAAGGCAAAGGCCCCCTCAAAATTTGAATCTTCTTCAAATGTGGTGTGAACAGGTAAGATCAGCTGGCCATCAAGGAATCGTTTGAAAGATGAAAAGATACACAGCGATATACCTCTTCTTACCATTCGATCGAGGAGTGTTTGAATCACCGGTGCATAATCCGGTTCGAACTTAATACCGTAAATGTAGACTAACATGTGAGGGGCAAAGGTAGGAAACCTATTAGATATTTAGATAGCGCATGAGCTCATCATATCGATCCTTGAGTTCATGATTAAATTCATCTTTCTGAAATTGATCTGACACTATGTATCCAAAACGAGCAAGGCTTTGTAGAATAGGATTCAAATCTTGCACATTCACCTTCACATGCATTTCAACCAGATTATCAGCAGTAGGAGCAACTGAAAGACTTAAAATTTTCGCACCATTTTCTTCCACAATACGAGCAACTTGTTGAATACTTTGGTCTCTTTCGCCCAATTGTAGAACTATGATACCTCCGTCTGTTGCCGCACCTAGCATCTGTGAAAGCCTCTGAATCAAGTTTTCAACGGGTATGGAGCCCACGTACATGCCATTATCTAAAACTACAGGAACAACAGAAGTTTGATTCGCACTCGCATTTTTCAAAACATCAAGAACATGGGCCTGTGGTAATACCCGCACGTCTTTTATATCAATGGCTTGGGACCCAATTTCCCCCTCGAACAATTCCAAATCTAAAAATGCAGATTCACTAATGAGACCTACAAACATCCCATCTTCAACCAAAGCAAGTTCAGTCACTCGCCATTCGTCCATCAAGTGAAGCACTGCAGGGGCGCTATCACTTCGAGACAAAACAGGCAAATGCGGGTTAATAAGATGTTCTGCTTTATTCATGTTTCATTATGACTTCCAAACGCATTGTTTCGTTGCAAGGCGTTCAAACGTACATTTATTTTTCTGTACAAATCAAAAAAAGAAACTTGATTATTACCGAGTTTTGCACAACCAAAATGCGTAAAATGAAATTAAGTGTTAATATCAATAAAATAGCCACCATCCGAAACGCACGAGGCGGCAATACACCCAACCTTTTGTTAGCGGCGTCTCGTATTGAATCCTTTGGTGCAGATGGAATTACCGTGCATCCAAGACCAGACGAGCGTCACATTCGCTATGCCGATGTACGCGATTTGAAAACACAAGTTCAAACGGAATTGAATGTGGAAGGATACCCCAATGACTCGTTCATGAACTTGGTGTTGGACGTAGTTCCGCATCAAGTAACCTTGGTCCCAGACCCTCCCGAAGCATTGACTTCAAACGCGGGTTGGGATATTGAAACAAATTTCAACTTTTTAAGTGGAATCATCCGGCAATTAAAAAACGCTGGAATACGCACCAGTATTTTCGTGGAGGCCAATATTCAACACATGCAAGCTGCGAAAGATACGGGTGCGGACCGAATTGAATTGTACACCGAAGCATATGCAGTTGGGTATCATGAGGGCAACAAAAAAGCCGTAGAACCTTTTGTGCAAGCGGCTTATAAAGCGAGAGAGCTTGAATTGGGAGTGAATGCAGGACATGATTTAAACCTAGATAATCTTTCTTTTTTTGCTAAAGAAATTCCATTCCTCGATGAAGTTTCAATTGGTCATGCACTCATTTCAGACGCTCTTTATTACGGGCTTGAAAATACAGTAAGAATGTACAAACAAGCGCTGAGTATTACCAGATGAAATTGAGTTTTAAAAAATACGGTGAGGGTCAGCCGCTTCTTATATTTCACGGACTTTTCGGTTCGGGTGACAACTGGACTACCCATGCAAAAAACTGGTCTAATGCGGGATATAGCGTTTATTGCATAGACCAAAGAAATCATGGCCACTCTGAACATGATCAGGTTATGACTTATGAGGCTATGGCTGAAGACGCCATTGAATTTATAGCTGAACATCAACTGCGCGACATACTGCTATTGGGGCATAGTATGGGAGGAAAAACTGTTCTTCATTTGGCGGAACAAATTCCCTTTTTAATTTCAAAAATGCTTGTGGTAGACATGGGCATCAAAGCTTATCCACCTCACCACGGAGCAGTCTTTGAAGCTTTAAATAGTCTTTCGGTTGAATCTTTGAAATCTCGTGGCGAAGCAGAAGAGCACATGAAAAAAAGTTCACTAGATTCCGCTACTCAACTCTTTTTGCTTAAAAATCTTTATTGGAAATCACCCGGCCAACTCGCGTGGCGATTTAACCTACCCGTGCTGCAGGAACAGATAAACAACATTTTAATGGGATTTGACGGGAAGATAACCGACATTGATACGTTATTCATCAAAGGCGGGCATTCCAATTATATCCTACAAGAAGACCTTCCTGAAATAAAAAAATCAATCAATTTCGCTGAATTCAGAACACTGGACCGCAGTGGTCATTGGCCCCATGCTGAGGAACCTCAATTGTTCTATCAAACAGTTTTGGACTTTATCAGCAACTAATTTTTGTAATTTAGTTTCGTAACTTTGAAAAAACAATAATTTATGCCTTTATCGAAGAAAATTTTAGTTCCTACAGACTTTACCAAAGTGAGTGATGTAGCATTGGATCATGCACTTCTCTTGGGTAAGACCATTCAAGCCGATATTCACATGTTGCATGTGGTGGATAGTAAAAAGCAAGTGAATGAGGCACGATTGAAATTAAACTCCATGCAAGAGCGTATTCGCACAGAGAAAGGAGTGGAAATTTTCACTCATATCCGCATTGGAAATATATTTGAAGACATTGATAAATCGGCCACTGAAATGGATGCCGCATTGATTATCATGGGAACTCATGGTGTTCGAGGTATGCAATTTTTGACAGGAAGTCGTGCGCTGAAAATTGTAACCGAAAGTTCC
>JBJTWB010000197.1:0-2012 GCA_046081505.1 Bacteroidota bacterium
CAATCCAAAGCGAATGGTGGCAGGTTCAATTTTGAATAATGTCTACAAGAGTTCCGATGGTGGAGTGACGTGGGATCATGATGTATTGAAATCTTCTCATGGGGTATACGGTGATCCAACGATTGTGGCCTCTCCGAAGGGTGATTTTTATTTCTTGCATTTGGGAGATCCGGAGAATAAAGGATGGAGCAGCGAACGGTTATTGGAGTCGATTGTCATTCAGAAATTAAAAGATAAAAAAACGTCGTGTCAACGCAGCTGTTGGACAGATGGAACTGCCATAGGCACAAACGCTCCTAAAGACCAGGACAAACAGTGGGCAACAACTTCCAAAGATGGCAGTGAGATTTATGTGACCTGGACAGAATTCGATAAATACGAAAGCACAGAACCGAATGATCATTCGAGAATTCTTTTTTCGAAAGGAAAAAGTGCTGATTTAAGTTTTTCGAAACCTATTGTGATTAGCGATGTTGTTGGCGGATGTCTAGACGATGACAACACGGTTGAAGGTGCGGTACCTGCAGCAGGGTTGAACAATGAGGTCTATGTTGCATGGGCGCACAGAGAGTTTATTTATTTCAATAAATCGGCTGACGGAGGAACGACTTGGATGCCAAAATCGAAAGTGGTTATGGCTATTCCAGGAGGTTGGAATCAAGACATTCCAGGTGTCTATCGCGCCAATGGAATGCCAATTCTATTGAGCGATCTAACCAATGGACCGAACAGTGGAAATCTCTATTTGTGTTGGAGCGACGAGCGAAACGGTGATGTAGATGTTTTCGTTTCATCTTCTTCAGACAAAGGTGAACATTGGAGCGATGCTGTTCGTGTGAATAACGACAGCACGCATGCGCATCAGTTTTTTCCTTGGATGACCGTTGATGCGGTAACGGGAAATCTTTATGCCGTTTTTTATGACAGGAGAAATTATACGGATTACAACACCGATGTTTATTTGGCGTCATCGAAAGACGGAGGAAAAACATGGGAAAACGAGCGAATCAGTGAGAAACCCTTCGAGACGAATGCCAGTGTGTTTTTGGGAGACTACAACAACATTTCTGCGGTTAATGGGGTAGTTCGTCCCATATGGACACGCATTGACAACAGGAGCAAAACATCAGTTTGGATTGCTTTGATTCAGAAGTAAAATTCCAATTTAGAACTCTGCGTTCTTCGGTGTTCTTGGGAAAGGTATTACGTCACGAATGTTAGTCATTCCCGTTACGTACATCACTAATCGTTCGAAGCCCAATCCGAATCCGGCATGTTGACATGTTCCGAACTTGCGCGTTTCCAAATACCACCACATGCTTTCTTCCGGAATGTTGAATTGTTTGCACTTCTCTACAAGAATTTCATAACGTTCTTCGCGCTGACTTCCCCCAATAATTTCACCTATGCCTGGAACTAAAATGTCCATAGCAGCAACGGTTTTTTGGTCTTCGTTCAAACGCATGTAAAACGCTTTGATGGCAGCAGGGTAGTTGGTAAGTATAACGGGTTTTTGGAAGTGCTTTTCAACCAAATATCTTTCATGCTCACTTTGAAGATCAATTCCCCATTCAACAGGATATTTGAATTTCTTCTTCTTGTAGTGGTTTGAATTCAATAGAATGTCAATTGCCTCGGTGTAAGTGATTCTCTCAAAAGTGTTATTAGCAACAAATTCAAGACGTTCAATCAACGGAACTGTTTGCCTTTCCTCTGTTGGTTTTTGTTTGTCTTCGGTGGCTTCACGATCTTGAAGGAAGAGCAAGTCTTCTTTTCCATTTTCTAGAACATAGCGAATGCAATACTTTAAAAAATCTTCTGCGAGGTCGGCGTTAGCTGCTAAGTCGTTGAACGCTACTTCAGGTTCAATCATCCAAAATTCTGCAAGGTGTCTGCTGGTGTTGCTGTTCTCTGCGCGAAATGTTGGGCCGAACGTGTATACTTTACCTAGCGCCAGTGCAGCCAATTCCGCTTCGAGCTGTCCGCTTACCGTAAGGTGCGTGTGCTTTCCG
>JBJTWB010000198.1:0-5691 GCA_046081505.1 Bacteroidota bacterium
GCTTCCAAGGTGTTGTGAATTCCTTTATTGAATCCCCCTCCAATGACTACAATATCGGCAAAAGCATATAACCTAGATAATAATCCAACGGTATCTACAATGAGAACTCTTGACCTGTTTTCATCGGTGTATGAACTCCAAAGTTGATTTTCAAATTCGCTAAATACATTTTGAATTTCAGTTATTCGGTGGGCTGTAACTTCATGGGGAACCACAATGACTTTCCAGTCGGGGTTTGCCTTGAGCCAAGAATTCGACATTTGCTCTTCGGTTGTATAGCTAGATCCAAGAACCAAAATTTTTGAAGATCCTTTCCAATTGTCAATTCGCGTGTTGACGCTCGAAACATCTGCATTTGAAATTTCCAAGACGCGATCAAATCGAGTGTCTCCTGTTACCACAACATTTTCAAACCCCAAATCATGAAGTGCTATTTCAGAAGTGTTTTCTTGAACATAAAATTGTGTCACAGCCTGCAATACCGATTTCCAGAAGAAAGAGAATACACCGAAGAAGCGTTGCTCGGTTCGGAAACGAGCTGAAAATAAATGCAGAGGCACACTTCTTTTTTTTAGTTCGAAAAAGACATTGGGCCACACTTCGTATTTCACAAAAAATGCTGCAGTGGGATTCAAGTCTCGGATGAATTGATGTGTTTGGAAATAACGGTCAAAAGGCAGGTAGCCAACCCAATTGACACGAGCATAATTTTTTTTCTGGTCGAAGCCGCTATCAGAGAAAAAAGTCAGCGCAATGAAGTGTGTTGGATGTTGCGTTCTGTATGATTCAATAACTGGCCGTGCCTGCTCAAATTCACCCAAAGAAGCACAATGAAACCAAACAACAGATTCAGTTAAATTTCCATTGCGAATGGCATTCTTGAAAGTTTTTTTTTGATGAAATCTGGCCAAGAAAACTTTTCTAAATCTTTTTTTTAAAAGAAGGAAAGGAAGCGCAATCCACCAAAGCAATTCAACACATATGGAATAAAGAAGTTGCATTAATAGATATAAAAATCATTAGGAGCGCGCTCGTACAAATTTAATATCCATCCTCCTCGTATCCCTATGAGCCAGTCGCGACGTATACCTGAATTAAATGTTTGGGTGTCGAAATTAAAATCTCTTCTGCAGGACGTGTATCCTTGAATGGCGTATGCTCCAATGTAAAAATTAACCAATCTGTTGTTGCTCATGTTGTAGTCTCCAACAAACTCAGACAATGCAATACCATTTGTTAAACGATCATATCCTTTAACGTAATCGCCCTCCAATTGTGTGATTTTTGACTCTTGGTGTTCAAGTCGAATTTTATGTTGAAGAAAACCAATACCTCCTTTGATCAGCAATCCGCTGTTCGGGTTAGGTCCAATGAAATTGAAAACCCGTCCTCCCTCTAATGCAGAGTGAAAGCCACGCTGCTGTATGAAAACACTTGCAACTTCACCATTATCAGCTAAAATGAGATTGTCATTGGTAATTAAGTTATTCATTAAGCCGGGTTCCGAGACTTGATTCCCATAGAGGTAGCTAAATTGGGTGCCGAAATACCAATTGTTTTTTGTTTTAATATGAAATCCTAAGTCCAAATGTCCGTTGTTGCCAAACCTTTTGGCCATATCAAAAAGGGGAGTGGAATATCCAAATCCAACAGAAACGTGCGGATTAAAAAGTAAGCTATCTCGAACCTGCCATTGGGCATGTGTGCACATGCAAAACAACAGAAATAGAAGAGAAACAAATATGGTTTTGAATGGCATATCTAAAGCAAAATTTATTCAAAAATAGGGGTAATTTCATCTCTTTCGGAAATGCGTCCAAGGGATGTAGGGTAGAAGAGTGATCCAAAATAAATCTTGTTTTTATCAAGTCTTATTTTTCCCAATTCGGGTAGTCTTCTTTTATTTAAAGACCCGTCTTCAGGATTGACATTAATCATTGCGCATCTGCCACACTGCTTTCCAAATCGAATTTCAGCAGAGCCTATTCGAAATCCAGATGCACGATCTTCAAGAAAAGGTTCTGAAGATTCGATGATTAGGTTTGGTCGGAAATGCATGAAGTTAAAATCTTCTTGTAATTTGTTTTGGATATATTCCAAGCTAGCCGTTCCAGTTAACAAAAGCGGAAGACTGTCTGCAAGACTGCTTTCAATGGCATTGCTGTTCGGTAATATGTTTTTTCTTTCTCCTGTTTTTTTTATCAGCCTTACATTTTCATTCAGTACATCACTGAAAAAATGATTGTATTGCTCTCCGGTATCAATTCCAACAACACTGTCGTTCCAAACTTGCGACTGAATCAATTGGCCATGCATTTCATTTTTTAAATTCAAATGAATTTCCTGATCTTGGTAACGAATGCACGCGGTTTCATTTTGAAGCTCTATTTGAATTTGTGAAAGCAACGGATGCGTGCGCTGTGTGATTTTCTTTCCTGAAGAATCAATAAGCATGAAAGATCGGTCGTACGTGCAGCCGATCCATTGCAGTTCGGTTGAATGAACGCGGCATCCCGGAAGAGATTTTATTGGATATACCCAGATTTGATCTAAGACCATGTAGCGAAGGTAAAACGTTATGCAGTACTTTTGCGACCATGGAATTGAAGAATGATTTGTTGATACGCGTGGCAAAAGGCGAACAAGTGGAAAGAACTCCAGTTTGGGTCATGCGTCAGGCTGGTCGTGTTCTCCCAGAATACAGAGCAACACGAGCTAGAGCGGGATCTTTTATTCATTTGGTTCGAACTCCAGAATTGGCTTGTGAAGTAACCCTGCAACCTGTAGATATTCTTGGTGTTGATGCGGCTATTATTTTCTCTGATATTCTTGTAATTCCTGAGGCATTGGGTTTGCCTTATGAAATGGATGAAGGAAAAGGTCCAAGATTCCCTGAGGTGATTCGCACAGCGCAAGATGTTTCTCGATTGTCAACAAGTGAAATTCCATTGAAGTTGGATTATGTGAGCAAAGCGATTCAATTGACCAAGACAGAACTAAATGGTCGCGTTCCATTGATTGGTTTTGCGGGTGCTCCATTCACTATTTTTTGTTATATGGTCGAGGGGCAAGGGAGCAAAGAGTTTTCAAAGGCAAGGCGCATGTTGAGGGAAAATCCAATTTTGGCCCATTCATTGCTTTCGAAAATTTCAGAAGCAACCATTGAATATTTGAAAATGCAAATAACAGCCGGAGCCAACCTCATACAATTGTTCGATTCATGGGCGGGAGTATTAGGCCCAGACTTATACAAGGAGTTTGCTTTGCCATACATTAACCAAATTTTCAATTCCATTCCTGAAGTGCCCCGAACCATTTTCGCAAAAGGTGCGTGGTATGCTTCTGAATGGTTCGCAGAATCGGAGTTAGAGACAATAGGATTTGACTGGACAGTAACTCCCCAACAAGCAAGAGCTTGGTCAGGAAATAAAACAGTACAAGGTAATTTAGATCCGTCGGCACTCTACGGCTCTTTTGAGGACATTAAAAAATCAACCAAGGAAATGCTGCAAAACTTTGGTACTCAAAAACATATTGCTAACTTAGGCCACGGAGTTTATCCAGATATACATCCAGATAATCTGAAGTGTTTTATAGATACAATTAAAAACAACCAAACAAATCAAATATGAAAGTAAAAACAATTTTTGTTGCGTTTTGTACATTACTTCAAGTGGTGGTCTTCGCACAGAAAAATCAATCTTCAGGATCAAAAGACTTCATCACTAACGGTGGTTTTGAAGAATTCGATCCGAAATCAATTAAAGCTGCAGGGGGTGTTCAATTTGCAGCACCCTGGTTTACACCAAGAGCAACTTTTGCAGATTTATATTTCGATGGTGCAAAAAACGTAAAGCTGAAGCCAACTAGCAATGAATATGGTAGTCAAAAACCTGCAGGAGGCTCCTCAATGGCGGGATTCATAGCTTACACCAAAGATGCTAAAAAGAAATACCGCACCTATTTAGAAATCAAATTGAATAAAAAGCTTGAGGCTGGAAAAAAATATTGCATCAAATACAGCATCAGTCTTGCAGATATGTCGAAAGAGGCGGTAAACAATGTTGGAATATTCGTAAGTGAAAAGAAAGTTCAAAAGTCTGATGATGGATCACTCGACTTCACTCCCCAGATTACTGCATTTGAAAATGCTATTGTAAAGAACATGGATGGATGGGAACACTTATGTGGAATGTACACTGCAAAAGGTGGCGAGGAATACATTGTAGTAGGTTGTTTTGGAGCTGAAGATGCAATGGTGCGTGAAAAAGTAAAAAAGCCAGCAGGTGTTACAGGAACTCCTTTTAACGGTGCGTATTATTACATTGATAATATTGATATTGTTGAAGTTGAAGCAAAAAGTCAATGCAATTGTGTGAAGAAAATGGAGCAAGAAAGTGATGTGATTTATTCGTCGTCTTCAGCTCGTCCACCAATGGCAAAGCCTGAAGAGATCATTAACATGTCTGCTGTTTACTTCGCGAAATTAAATGCAGAAATTCCAGGGCAATTCTCGGAATTGATGGATGAAATGATTGCCATAATGAAATCAAATCCAACACTTCGTATTGAGTTAATTGGACACCTAGACATGGATGAGGTAGAGGAAGCGAAACTTGATGCAGAATTTGAAAACATGGCTATGAAGCGCGCTGAGTCAGTGAAAGCCGCTATGGTTGCAGCAGGAATTAACGGTGCTAGAATTTCAGTTGTTTCAAAAGATGCAACAGAACCTGCTAGCACATTCGATTCACCTTCAGGACATGCTCAAAACAGAAGAGTAATATTCAAAGTAAAATAGTTGAAAAGTATTTAAAGCAGTGCTGGGGAACAATAATTTGTTCCCCAGTTTTGTTTTAGGTAAAATGAATAGAAAACTACTTTTAATATGCTGTCTGATTTCAACCCTTACACATGGTCAAGGATTGGTTGTGAATGGCGATTTTGAAGAATTTCGTTCATGTCCAATAGATTTCAATCAAAGCAATTTATTTTCAATTTCAAATTGGATGCAAGTTGGAATAGGCACTCCAGATTATTTCAATGCATGCAGCCGTCAAGTCGGAGTGCCAAAGAATGTGTTTGGAAATGAACCAGCACACAGTGGAGTGGGATATGCTGGATTGATTTTATTCTCAGTGAAGGATAAAGAGTACAGAGAATATCTCTACACAAAATTAACAAGTAAATTAAAAAAAGGAGACGTTGTCTGTGTAGAGGCCTATGTCTCTTGTGCTGAATATGCACAGTGTATTGCTGATCAGTTTGGATTTCATTTTTCGGATCAGCCTTTCTCAAATTTGGATGGATCATCTTTGGACATGACTCCCTCAATAAATAGCCCACAATTATTCTTTTATGATAATCCAAATGGTTGGCTTAAAGTTGGTAATATTTACACCGCTCAAGGAGGAGAGGAGTACCTGACCATTGGAAATTTTAGTTCGGACAAAAACACGCGTGTGCTGCGAAGAACAGCGCAGAATGTGGGATTCAGTGAATGGGCATACGTTTATTTAGATGATGTCTCAGTGAGGCTGGTAAAAAGAAAAGAGGAGTGCTCGTGCGAAAATGATTTACTTGCTGATTTGGTTACAGATCCTCCAAATCAACTCAAAGAAATAGAAGAACAGCAATTTGATAAGTTATACTTTGATTTTGATCGAAGCGAACTAACAGATGAGTCTTTTG
>JBJTWB010000199.1:0-4247 GCA_046081505.1 Bacteroidota bacterium
CTTCAAGTCATTGACCCAAGATGAGCTGAACAAAGTACAACACAAAAATTTCGATAAATACGCCAGACACTAATATGTCATTCTTTGCCCACGAGACTGCAGTAATTGACGAAGGATGTGTCATTGGAGAGAGCACAAAAATTTGGCATTTCTCACATGTTATGACCGGATGCACGATTGGTGAACGTTGCAATTTGGGTCAGAATGTTGTTGTAAGTCCGCAGGTCACTCTTGGCAACAACGTGAAAGTTCAAAACAATGTAAGCATATACACAGGTGTCATTTGCGAAGATGATGTTTTCCTTGGGCCAAGCTGTGTGTTCACCAACGTCATTAATCCAAGAAGTGCAGTTGTGCGAAAAGAGGAATATAGACCAACACACATTCGTAAAGGAGCTAGTATAGGAGCCAATGCTACTATAATTTGTGGTAATGAAATAGGCGCATACGCTCTTATTGGTGCTGGAGCCGTAATAACCAAGCCTGTCGCCAATTATGCACTGGTTGTGGGGAATCCAGCAAAACAAATTGGTTGGGTTAGTGAATATGGTCACCGATTGGATTTTGATTCTAACGGAATAGCAAAATGTCCAGAAACGAATCAGAAATACCAACTTTCAGAAAACAGCGTTTCTCGCGTTCAATAATACATGGCTGTTTGAACAGCATAATCTGCAAGAATTCTTCCGCATCCGAATGCAGGGTGGCTATGTCCAGGGAAATCTGAAGTTGCTTCTAAAATAGAACGCACCTGTGTAGCATTCAAATTGGGGTTTTTCGACCAAACCAATGCTGCAAGGGCAGCTGCAGAGGCCGTTGCAACGCTAGATCCTCCGAAATAATGACTTCCACCTGAAAATGTAGCTAATGAAATTGCTGTTCGACCCATGTCTCCGCCTCGCTCCATGACAATACCAAAATCCACTTCGCTACCTGTATGACACGTGCTGCATGGAGCATAATTTTCGTTCATGCCCGTCACTGCAATGCATTCCGAATATTTCGCCGGATAGATTACTGGTGCGCTGTTGGTTATAGAGGTAGAAGTACCTGCGGCGCAAAAAACGAGTTTATTGTGCGCAACAGCATATTGCAATGCATCATGTAGCAACCCCGAAGAGAATGGGGTACCCATGGACATACTAATGATATTGACTTGCGGGTAATTCGACAGGTAGACAAACGCATTTTTCACTGCTACTTTTTCTGTATATGTATCAAGTAAAACATTGTCTGCTGCGCGAAATGAGACCAAATTGCATGAATACGCACCACCAGTCAAGCCTCCGGTATACCTTGGAGCTGCAATAATTGCGCTGGTAGAGGTGCCGTGTGTGCACGTTGAATACGGTGAGGCACCATAGGTATAGGCCGGCCAATGAAACCTGGAAGAACTACTGTAGCCCATTTGAAATTGGTTCATCAACTGAATCTGACCTGAAATTATTCCGGCATCGACACACCCTACGCCTATTCCATTTCCTGTAGACAAACTCCACACTTGAGGCATACCGTGATACAGCCAATGCCAAGAATATTGCGTGTTGGGAAGATGCCCTACTTTATCTACCAATGAGACTGAATTGCCATTCGCAATGCATCCCAAATTGGACTTTAAAACATTCACGGGATCATTCAATGGTTCAAGATATCTTATACGTGGGTCCTGTAACAGATAATGAATCAACTCTTTGTTTGTTTCGAAAAAGATAACGACCGGTAAATCCGGATCAATTTCATATTTAGGCAAGTCGCCTACGGCATTTGCTAGTTCAAGGAACCACATTTTTTGATTTTGGTAGATGTCATCTGTAATTCCAACTGCCCAGACTCCTCCAGTAAGTTCAATAACATGAATCAATTCTTTTTCGGTTGCATTGTTCCAATCAAAAAAACCTTGACTTTCAAATTTCTCCAAAACGGCTTGCTCCAGAATTAAAGGCTGAACCTTAGTAGTCAAATCGTGATTTTCTTTTTCACACCCATTCAGTACTATACTTCCTGCAATAAGTGCATGTGTTGTCCATTTTTTCATGATTCAAATGTTACATTTACTCAGCCAACTATCTTATATGCAGTTTATTGAAGGAAAAACAAAAAAAAACTTGTGAGATATAAAAATTGAGTTAAATTTGCACTCCAATTTTGATTAGAAATGGCAAATCACAAGTCAGCAATTAAGAGAATTCGTAGCAATGATGCTAAACGTCTTCGCAACAAATATTATCACAAGACTACACGTAATGCAGTGCGTAAATTGCGTGCGTTGAAAGACAAAGCTTCTGCTTCAGCTCTTTTGCCTACTGTAGTATCGATGTTAGATAGACTAGCTAAAAACAATGTGATTCATGCCAACAAAGCATCAAACTTGAAAAGTAGTTTGACTGTGTTTGTGAACGGATTGAAATAAGTTGTTTTCATTGGTTTGTGTTTTTAGCCGCTTTTAGCGGCTTTTTTTTTGCATAACTAGTTTTCCAGCTGTCTTTTGATTCTATGTTCATTTGCCAAATGAATCTAAAAGATCACGTGCATGCATCAGAGATGCCAAGGGAAAAGCTTCAAAAGTTTGGCGTACAAACTTTAACAGATCAAGAGCTGGTTACCGTTCTTTTGGGCACTGGAAACGCAAAATTCTCAGTTACAGAGCTCGCCCAAGAGGTGTTGCAATCTGCGCATCATTGTTTGAATGAATTGGGCAAATTGCACTTCGAAGAATTGGTTAATATTCAAGGCATGGGGCCTTCAAAGGCATGCAGTATCTTGGCGGCTTACGAGTTAGGACGAAGAAAAAGAACGAGAGAGCACAAAAAACGTTCTCCCATAAATTGCTCGGCGAATGCCTATGAATTATTTCAAGAACATTTAGCCGACCTCATTCATGAAGAGGTTTGGCTCCTCATGCTTTCTCGAAGTAATGTTCCTCTCAGTATAAAAAAAGTTTCTGAAGGTGGATTCAGCGGAACAATCATTGACCCAAAGAAAATTTTTCACATTGCCCTACAGCATAAGTGCTCGCATGTTATCATAGCTCATAACCACCCCAGTGGAAACTTAATACCCAGTCAAGAAGATATTCGCGTTACAGAAAAATTAGTAGCTTGCGGCAGATTGCTTGAACTGCAAGTTTTAGATCATTTAATTGTTTCAGACAACGGATATTATAGCTTTGCGGACGAAGGGAAAATATAGGTATGAAAAAAATAATTAGCATCATTGGTGCGAGACCTCAAATCATCAAATCTGCTGCATTGACGCGTGTATGTATGAATTCAACAGAACTGAAAGAAGTTGTAGTTCATACCCAGCAGCATTACAGTGATCGTTTGAGTTCTGATTTAATTCGCGATTTAGCCATACCCGAGCCAGCCATTAAACTTCCCTCTCCGAGTGGAAACAGCCTTGCACAAATTGCACACATGATTATGGAGTTGGAACGCGTTTTTGTTTCGGAAAAACCCGATGCCGTGGTAGTCTATGGCGATACGAACAGCACCATTGCAGCCTCTATAGTTGCTGCACATTTAAGCATCCCCCTTGCCCACATTGAATCTGGACTACGAAGCTTTAATCGCGAAATGCCTGAAGAAATTAACAGAATCGTAACTGACCATCTGAGCACCTTGTTGTTTTGCCCTTCAACAACAGCTTCGAAACAACTTTTGAAAGAAGGTTTTTCAACTGGGTCGGCCACACAAGCAACAGCCGCCTCCCCCTTACTTTTTGAATGTGGCGATATTATGTTCGATAACGCGCTGCATTATGGGCAAAACGCGCCAAAACCAGATCTTGAAAATTACATTTTCCTGACATTGCATCGCCCCTCGAATGTTGATAATCCTGAAGCTTTGATTTCATTTTTAAAAGGACTTCTCGAAATAGCACTGGAACTGAATTTGAAAATAATGTTTCCCATTCATCCACGCACATTAAAAAATTGCGAGTCCTCTGCAGCATGGAAAGAACTTTCCCAGTCAGAACAACTGCACCTAACTGAACCTTTGCCATACACCGAAACCATGGGCGCTTTGAAACATGCTCACCTGGTTTGGACCGATTCAGGTGGTTTGTGTAAGGAAGCTTTTATGATGGGCACGCCTTGCCTCATACTTCGTTCAGAAACAGAATGGGTAGAATTGGTTGAAAACGGATACGCACAGGTTGTTCACAATGATCTTAATGCCATTAAAGAAGAAAGTGAGGCTTTTTTAAAAAATGGTATGCCCGCTGCTAAAAATCTTTATGGCGAT
>JBJTWB010000200.1:0-9489 GCA_046081505.1 Bacteroidota bacterium
CTCCTGAATAACTTCAAGTGCTTGTGTTCCAATTGAGCCGGTTGAACCGAGAATAGCAATGTTTTTCAAGTGTGATTTTTTTTTGCAAAGTAAGGAATAAAAAAAGCCGCTTCAATGAAGCGGCTTTTTGTTGGTTGCCCGAACTGGATTCGAACCAATATAAACTGCACCAAAAACAGTTGTCCTGCCATTAGACGATCGGGCAATCTCACTCTTCCTTCGAAAAGCGAACGCAAAATAAATACTTTCTTTTCATATCAGCAAGTATTTTTCTATTTCTATCTTCGTTTTTTAAAAAATAATTGTGATTTCACTCGAAAACTACATCAACGGGACCTTCGTTCCTTCGGCTTCCGGAAGAACCATAGATAATGTGAATCCCGCTACCGGCAATGTATACAGCCTTATTCCACGCAGCGAGCAGGCCGATGTTGATGCGGCATTTGCGGCCGCTGAAGCGGCCTTCCCCCAATGGTCAAATCTTTCGGTGGAAATGCGCTCCGATGTACTTATTCGTATTGCCGACCTTATAAAATCTAACGCAGAAGCCCTCGCACAGGCCGAGTCCCTCGACAATGGCAAACCCATTTCTCTTTCAAGAGCGGTAGATATTTCTCGAGCTGAAGCGAACATTCGCTTTTTCGCAACTGGCATTTTACACTTCGCCAGCGAAGCACACCCCAATAACGCTTTTGTGAACTACACCCTTCGCAAACCCATTGGCGTTGTGGGTTGCATCTCTCCTTGGAATCTTCCCTTGTATCTCTTCACTTGGAAAATAGCCCCTGCCCTGGCCGTAGGAAACTGCGTTGTTGCGAAACCTTCCGAGTTAACACCATACACAGCCTATTTATTTTCTAAAATTTGTGCCGAAGCTGGCCTTCCAAATGGGGTCTTGAATATTGTTCACGGCCTGGGCCCAGAAGCCGGTGAGGCCATTGTGCAACACAACGGTATTAAGGCAATTTCATTCACAGGTGGAACCGTTACCGGAAGACACATTGCCTCAGTCATTGCCCCGAAATTCAAAAAAATGTCATTGGAGTTAGGTGGAAAAAATGCGAATATCATTTTCAACGACGCTCAATTAGATTTGGCGGTTTCTACAACCGTGCGCTCTTCCTTCGCCAACCAAGGTCAAATTTGTTTATGCGGTTCTCGGGTGCTCATTCAAGCTAACATCTACGAACAATTTAAGGCGGCACTTATTGAAAAAGTTTCAAAAATTAAACCCGGCAATCCGCTTGATCCAAACACGCGTATGGGGGCACTTGTGAGCGAAGCTCATTTAAACAAGGTGTTGTCATATGTAGCGTTAGCCAAGGAAGAGGGAGGAAACATTTTACTTGGTGGTGAGCGTGTTCAACTCAATGACGAAAATGCAGGAGGATTCTTTATGCAACCCACAATTATTGAAGGACTGGGTCCACAATGCCGAACCAACCAAGAAGAAATTTTCGGACCCGTGATTACCCTGCAATCTTTTGAAACAGAAGAAGAGGCAATAGCGCTGGCAAATGCATCAGTCTATGGATTAGCTGCAAGTATTTGGACCGAAAACGTAACACGCGCCCACCGCGTTGCTCAGAAATTAGAAACAGGTATTGTCTGGGTTAATTGTTGGTTGGAACGCGATCTTAGAACTCCGTTTGGCGGAGTAAAGCAGTCAGGGCTAGGCAGAGAAGGCGGTTGGGAGGCCATGCGCTTTTTTACTGAACCTCAAAACGTTTGTATTTCTGTGCCAAAACAATAGCTGTGCGCGTCTTTCGTTGCTATCTTTAGGCTCACAAAAATGACTGCATACGAACAACTACTGAATCGATTAGACGAATTCATTCGACGCTATTACAAGAACAGAATGATTCAAGGCTTACTCTATGTAGGTTCACTACTTACTTTTTTGTATTTGCTTGTCATATCTCTGGAATACCTTGGTCATTTTGGCCCAGCTATTCGCACGTTTTTATTTTTTGGTTTTATTGGAACGGCTCTTTTCTTTTTTGTTAACCGCATTGCTTTGCCGCTTTTCAGCATGTTCAAACTTGGAAAAAGAATTTCCTACGCGCAAGCCTCTTCCATTATTGGAAAACATTTCCCCGATGTAGATGATAAACTACTCAATACACTGCAACTGCATGAGCAATTAGAATCTCATGCTGGAGGTGATCTCTTACAGGCCAGCATAGCTCAACGCATGAAAGCCTTAACGCCTGTTCCGTTTGTTAAAGCCATAGATACTTCCAACAATAGAAAATACTTGCGTTACTTTATTCCACTGGCCATTCTTTTCATTGGTTTGTTCGTGATAACGCCCTCATTCATTCTCAAGCCTACAGACCGTTTACTTCGCTTCAATGAAGTAATTGCGGAAGAGGCTCCGTTTACCATGATACTTGAAAATGATACACTTCAAGTGGTTGAGAACAAAGACTACACCGTGCGTATGCGTTTGGAAGGAAAAGAAATTCCAGACAAGGTTTTTTTGGAATTGAATGGGCAAAAATTCCAAATGGCTAAAAAAAATAACCTGGAATTCCAATACACGGTAAGTGGAGTTACGGAAGATTTGCAATTGGTTTTTCATGCTTCCGGATTTCACAGTGACGGATATGAAATTGAAGTTTTAAAACTTCCGAGACTTGGAACGTTCCAAATGGAACTCGACTATCCCGATTATTTGTACAAAGAAAACAGCGTTGTTCAAAATTCAGGTGACTTGGTGGTGCCAGAAGGAACTCAAATTACATGGAAAATAAGTGCAGAAAACACAGAGCAGATTGAATTCATTACCGACGAAGGCAAGGTTGCGTTTCAAAACGAAAACAACGCCTTCATCTTCGCCAAGCAAGCTTTAGCCAATTTCTCTTATCAAGTGCTACCCACAAACTCATCGGGTGCAAGCGTAAATCCTTTCAACTATAAAATTGCCGTTATTCCTGATGCTTATCCCAACATTCAAGTCAGTGAAGAAAGAGATTCAGCACAAATTCAAATCATGTATTTCACTGGGGACATTCTAGACGACTACGGACTTACAAAACTGGTATTTGTTGGGAAGCCTACACGCAACGGTGCGCCTATTGGCCTTCCAAAAACAGAGGTTATTCCGTTTGAAAAAGGTGTCACGGGTGATCAGTTTTTCCATGCGGTTGATTTTTCTTCTTTCAATCTTCAACCTGGAGATGAAGTTCAATATTATTTCGAAGTGTGGGACAATGATGGGGTGCATGGGGCAAAGAGCACCCGAACAACTGTTCGGTCATTTGAAAACCCGACAGATGAAGAGCTCGAAAAAATGCTCGATGAAAAAAGTGATAACATTAAAAACAACCTTGAAAGCAGTATTAAAGAAGCTGAAAAACTGCAGAAAGAATTGAAAGAGCTTGAGCGTCAACTTTTAGAAAAGAAAGAAATGACCTGGCAAGACAAGAAGAAATTAGAAGATTTACTGAACAGGCAAAAGGACCTGGAGAAACAGGTGGAGGAAATTCAAAAACAAAACGAACAACGGAATCAGCAGCAACAGAATGAGTCACTGTTAGAGAAACAAATGCAACTTGAAAAAATCATGAATGAAATGCTCAGTCCTGAGCTCAAAGAAATGATGCAAGAATTGCAACGCATGATGAATGAGTTGAACAAAGATGAAATTCGAAAAGAGCTTGAAAAAATAAACGAAAGTACCGAAGACCTTGAGAAAGAAATGGACCGGGCATTGGAGCAATTCAAGCAAATGGAGGTGCAAGAAAAGATAGAAAAGGCAACTGAAAAATTAGGCGAGCTTGCTGAAAAACAAGAAAAACTCGCCAATGATGAAAACAAATCAAATGAGCAAAAACTGAAAGAGCAAGAGCAGCTGAACAAGGCATTCGACGACTTAAAACAAGATTTGAAAGAAATAGAAAAATTAAATAACGAACTTGAAAATCCAGAAGAACTGCCGAATACAGAGGAACTTCAAAAACAAATAGACCAAGATCAAGACAACAGCAAAGAGCAATTGCAACAAAACAAAAAAAGCAATGCCTCTAAATCACAAAAAAGTGCTGCCGATAAAATGAAGGAGATGCAGCAACAAATGCAAATGGAAATGGAGTCGTCTGAGAAAGAACAGCAAGAAGAAGACATGGATGCACTGCGTGCACTTTTAGAAAACATTATAACGGTTTCTTTCGATCAAGAAAAACTCATGCAAAATGTGAAGAGCACACAACGCAACGACCCACAATTTAAAATCCTTGCACAGCAACAGCGCAAATTAAAAGATGACGCGAAGATGATTGAAGATAGCCTATTTGCATTGAGCAAGCGTGTTCCTGAAATTAGTGCAACGGTAAATCAAGAAATCAATGCAATCAATGCAAACATAGAGCGTGCATTAAAAGATTTTCCCGATGCCAACATTGGAAAAATTTCTGCCAATCAGCAGTCTGCCATGACCGGATTCAATAACCTTGCTCTGCTTCTAGATGATGCGCTGCAACAAATGCAGATGCAAATGCAATCACAATCCGAATCAAAGAAATCTGGAAAAGGAAAGTGCAATAAACCGGGTGGAAAAGGAAAAAGTAAATCATCTGCCTCTGACCTCAAAAAAATGCAAGAAGGGTTACAAAAGCAGTTGGAAGGATTAAAAAAACAGGGGAAGAATCAAGGCAAAAACCAAGGGCAACAGAATTCGGGGGGCACAGAGGGTAATAGCAAAGAGCTTGCTCAAATGGCAGCAAGGCAAGCCGCTATTCGAAAACTCATGGAAGAAAAAGCCAATGAACTGAATGAAGATGGAAGCGGAGCGGGAAATGAAATGAAGCAAATTGCGAAAGAGATGGAAAAGCTGCAACGTGATATTGTAAACAATCAGATTACAGAAGAGAGTATTCGTAGACAAAATGACATCATGATTCGCTTGTTGAAAGCAGAAGAAGCTGAACGGGTTCGCGATCAAGATGAAGAACGTAAAAGCAATGAAGCCCTCGATTCTCCAATAGGGAATCCAAAAAAATACCAAGATTATCTTAAAAACAAACAAAAGAACATTGAAACATTGCGCTCTGTTTCTCCACATTTAAAACCGTATTACCGGGAAAAAGCACAACGCTATTTTAGAATTTCTGAATAGTTGTGGTTAAATGAAGCGTTTTTTTTCTCATTTTTGGAACCAAATCAGAACCCATGAGTCAAGGTCGCAGACAACTTCGTTTTCCATCAACATTAGAAGGCATTCATTTTGCCGAAAAATTGGTTGACGATGTTTGCAATGAATACAGTGTGAAAGAAGACTTCTACGGTGAAATTTTAATCTGTTTAACCGAAGCAGTCAACAATGCAGTAGTGCATGGTAACAAACTTCAAGAAGGCACTGAAGTCTCTTTAACTTTCGAACTAGCCAACGAAAAAACACTACAGTTTACCATTGTTGATGAAGGTCCTGGTTTCGACTTTGAAAATCTTCCAGACCCCACAGCTCCTGAAAACATTGAGCTTCCGCATGGAAGAGGTGTATTTCTTATGCAACGATTGGCCGACAGATGCACTTTCAACCACGGTGGTTCTGAGGTAATCTTAGAATTCGATGTAGCCCACACCACTGAGGCTTAAAGCGGAATATTTCCGTGTTTTTTACGAGGCATCTTTTCAGCTTTATTCTCAAGCATTTCAAACGCTCTGATTAATTTTTCTCGTGTTACCGCAGGTTCAATAACTTCATCTACATATCCCCGCTCTGCTGCGCTGTATGGATTAGCGAACAATTGGGCATATTCAGATTCCTTCTCTTTCCATTTCGCGGCGGGATCTTCAGAAGTTGCAATCTCCTTTTTGAAAATAATCTCAGCAGCCCCTTTTGCACCCATCACAGCAATTTCTGCCGATGGCCAAGCAAAATTCATGTCTGCACCAATGTGCTTGCTGTTCATCACATCATACGCTCCGCCATACGCTTTTCTGGTAATAACCGTAACTCTTGGAACCGTTGCTTCGCTGAATGCATACAACAATTTGGCTCCGTTAGAAATGATTCCATTCCATTCTTGATCTGTTCCTGGCAAAAAACCTGGAACGTCTTCCAACACCAACAACGGAATATTAAACGCATCACAAAAACGAACAAAACGTGCAGCCTTGTTGCTGCTTTTAATGTCTAAAACACCTGCTAAGAAAGCCGGCTGATTCGCTACTACACCTATACTTCTTCCCGCTAATCTAGAGAAACCTACAACAATATTCTCAGCGTAATCTTTATGAACCTCCAACCATGAATTCTCATCAACCACCTCCGAAATAACCTCTTTAATATCATACGGTTGATTTGGATTATCTGGGATAATGGTATTTAGCTTTTCTCTCTTTTCATTTCCCATTTCATATGCCAACCTTGGAGCATCATCTTCACAGTTCTGCGGCATGTATGAAAGCATCTGACGAATCATCTTTAGGGCCGCCACATCATGCTCAGCAGTAAAATGAGTTACACCACTTTTCGTGCTGTGCGTGCTAGCACCACCAAGCTCTTCACTTGTGACCGTTTCATGGGTAACGGTTTTCACAACATTGGGTCCGGTCACAAACATGTAGCTCGTGTTTTCCACCATAACAATAAAATCGGTCAACGCTGGTGAATACACAGCTCCACCCGCGCATGGCCCCATGATTGCACTGATCTGCGGAACAACACCACTCGCCTGAACATTTCTGTAAAAAATGTCTGCATATCCGCCTAAACTAACTACCCCCTCTTGAATTCGGGCTCCACCACTATCGTTCAATCCAATCACAGGCGCACCATTCTTCATAGCCAAGTCCATGATTTTACAAATTTTTTCTGCATGCGCTTCAGCAAGAGACCCACCCATTACAGTAAAATCTTGAGAGAATACATAAACCAGTCTTCCATCTATTTTACCGTAACCGGTTACTACGCCATCACCAAGGTATTTTTCATTTTCAAGACCGAAATTGGAACTTCGGTGGGTCACCAACATACCTATTTCTTCGAACGAATTTTTATCTAACAAAACGTCTATGCGCTCTCTTGCGGTTAACTTTCCCTTTTTGTGTTGCGAATCAATTCTTGATTGACCACCACCCAACAAAGCCTCTGCTTTTTTCTGTTCTAATGAATTTCGTTTTTCTTGCATAATGCAAAAGTAATTAGGATTGAAACCAAGAAGCATACAACTTGTAGTTGTTTGCTATTCGTTTTATCTCGCCTTCGAACAATTCAGGGCTGAGATCTTTTATTTTTCGTGCAGGAACGCCCGCCCAAACACTACCCGATTTAACACGGGTGCCTTCAGGAACTACAGCTCCTGCCGCAATAATGCAATTCGATTCAATAACACAATGATCCATAACAATAGCGCCCATTCCAATTAAAACATAATCATGAATGGTACACCCATGAACCATGGCTCTGTGACCAATGCTCACATGACTGCCTATTGAAGTCGACGCCTTTTCATAGGTGCCGTGAATAATAGCACCATCTTGAATGTTTACTTTATCGCCGATTTGAATGGTATTCACATCGCCACGAACAACCGCAGTAAACCACACGCTGCATTCCTTACCCATGGTTACTTGTCCAACAACAGTTGCGTTCTCTGCCAACCAACAATTTTCGCCAAAAACAGGTAATACACCTTGCACGGGAAGAATTAAAGCCATATTAAAAATTTGCATAAATGTAACACGAAGTATATTTGGTCAAATTCAAAATGATGCGAAAAATATTTATTCTTAGTGCTGCTCTCATCTTTAGCAATTGCTTTTGGGCCCAAGAAAAAGAACTTACATTCTCAGTAGATAAAAAAAATAACATTCGTGTTCGGTGTGAACTTGTTTTGAATGAAGAATTCAACGGCACACGATTGAATGAAGATGTATGGTCCATTCGTGAAGGAGTGACCCGAGATGCACAGCAGAAAATTACCCAACAGTGGTTAACAAAAGAAAGCATTTTGGTTAATGGAGGAAAAGCACTCATTCAAACCACTGTGAACAAAAGAGTTAATCAGCCTTTTTCCGTTTGGATTACCGACGGAATGAAGCCCTTTACCGGAAATTTTGGATTTGATACCGGTGAATTTGAAAGCAAAAAAGATTTTTTTTACGGTTATTACGAAATTAAATGCAAACTACCGAAGGGTCATTCGGCATGGCCTGCATTTTGGTTGTACGGTGAAGCCAACGGTACAAACAATGAAATTGACGTTTTTGAATTTTGGAATGAAGAAAACGCGGTGCGAAAATTCAGCGCTTCGAAACTGAGTCGCATTCAACACATGACTACCCACTACAACAAACGCATGGATGGCAAGGGGGTTCGGTTGGAGTTTGATGCTTCACAAGATTTTCACACCTATGGCGTATTGTGGACTCCTCAGGTAATTATTTGGTATACCGATGGAAAGGAAATGCGCCGGTTGTACAGATATGAAAAACGTACGCAGCGATTCAATGAAAATTGCCAGGGATGCAAAGAAGGGGTGTTTCCTCAATCGCCTATGAAAATAATAGTTGACATGGCTGTTCAACAAGCATCAATTGAAATTCCAAAATGGGAAAATACCGCTTTTGAAATTGAATACATTCGTGGATACTCGCTCAATAAAACCGACTCGAAAGCGCTTAAATAACGCTTTAGTAACATTTCTTAATCAATTTTTTTACAAAATTGTTGCGACAGAAAAAGGTTTTGTATTATTTTGCACCACGAAAGGGGTAGCTGAAAACCTTAAGACAGAGTAAGCACTTAACCAAAATTATTATTTTTATGAAACAAAAATTACCTGGAGCTACAGGCGCATTGGTTTGCGGAATTTTATCCATTGTTCTTTGTTGGGTGTTAGCTGGTATCCCCGCCCTTGTTCTCGGAATTGTAGGTCTTATTCAGGCTAAAAAAGCTGCAGCCGCTGACGCTGCTAACCCTGGTGTTTACGACGGTCAAGGAAATGCAAAAGCTGGTAAAATTTTATCTATCATTGGGACAATTTTGTCTGCATTGGCATTAGTATACATTCTTATAGTAATGGTTCTTATTGGTGGAGCGGCGCTTTCATTGATGCCCAACATATAATTTGGATGGACATTGCCTCTTGGATTGAAAGTTTTTTTCTAACATGTTCTTTCAAAGAGGTTTCGGGGATTGATTGTTTAGGCTGCGGCCTGCAAAGATCACTCGTATCCATACTTAGGGGGGATTTGTACGGCAGTGTCCGCTACTATCCCCCTTTAATTTTTCTAATAATTTACTTTCTTCTTCTCACTGTCTATCTCACGACAAATACCATAATTAGTTCTGAATTGCTTAGAAAAAGCACTTACTCTTTGCTAACTATCGTTCTACTGAGCTACATTTACAAGGGCATTTTCTTTGGTCTAGCTCATTGAGAAGTTATCAGACCAATGCCAAAATCAATTGGTTTTTCTCTTGGTATTCAACCACACCGATAACAATATTATTCCTGCACCCACATAGAACATGGGTTG
>JBJTWB010000201.1:0-2093 GCA_046081505.1 Bacteroidota bacterium
ACCTTGGGTAAAAACAACCAACTTATCTCCATTTAAAAACTCATCGCACATATCAATGGCTGCGCTTAACATGCCACCACCATTGTCCTGAAGATCTAAGATTAAATCTTTCATTCCTTGACCCTTCAATTTTTTCAACGCTTTTGTCAATTCCTCTGGTGTTGTTTTCGCGAAGCGACTCACCTTAACGTACCCAACTTCATCGTCTACCATGAAACTTGCGTCTATGGAATAAATTGGAATTTTATCGCGTGTAATTTCATAAACCAATAGGTCTTTATTCCCCTTGCGCTGAATGCCCACTTTCACTTTAGTGCCTCTCGGCCCACGCAGTTTTTTAAAAACATCGTTGTTCTTAATTCCAATACCAGCCATGTTTATACCATCAACACTTACAATCTTGTCTCCGGCACGAATGCCTAACTTTTCAGATGGACCGCCTGGGATAGGTTCTACAACCATGATGGTGTCGCGCAAAATGTTGAACTGAACACCTATACCATCAAAGCTTCCCTCTAAAGGTTCATTTGCCTCTTGCAATTCTTCAGCACTGATATAAGTTGAGTGAGGATCCAATTCTGCAAGTAAGGCCACAATGGCTGCTTCGGTTAATTTCTTTGAATCAACAGTATCTACATACAACCCCTCTATGTAATTGATTAGGGCATTGAATTTTTCTGTAGATTGGGCAGGATCAGGCTGACTCCACGATTTCAAACTAAAAGCTGCAGAAAGCAGCAATAAAAAGATTGTTTTTTTCATAAGATTATTGAGTTGACGAAGTTAACGCGCAAGAGCACTACTTTTTCTTACAACCAAAAATTCTTCCGAAAATTTCATAGACCTGAATTTACCAAGATCCACCGCCGCCGCCGCCACCAAATCCACCACCACCAAATCCACCGAAACCACCGCTAGAGCCACCTCCGCCAAAACCGCCAAAACCGCCTGAGCCAGTTCTAAAATTCGAGTAATAACCGCGGTGGCCATGTGACATGGAACTCATGAGTCCCCATGCAGCCCAAAAACCAAGATTGTTGGCCTTTGCGTATTTCTTCACTTTCTTCGATCTGAAATAAAACAGCAAGAACAAAATAAGCACAACGAAAGCGAATGTGATTCCAAGATTTAATCTTTTACTTCTATTTTTTTTATTCACATAATCATCAGGACCATACTCTTTTTTAGCAATGGCAGAAACCACTGAAACGGTTGCTCGGATTGCATCAAAATATTTCCCTTCCTTTGCATAGGGAATAAACTCATTGCGAATTAACTCACCACAAAAACCATCGGTTAAAACACCCTCAAGGCCTCTTCCAACAGCTAAAAAAGCCTCTCCCTTTGAACCCTGACGTTTGGGCTTAATGAGAAACACAACCCCATTGTCTTGAATTTCTTGACCAACACCCCATGTCTGTCCCAACTCTGTTGCGTACTCATAAGGAGCTTGGTCGCACAAATCTTCAACAATTACTATTACAATTTGGTTTCCTGTACTTTGTGCTAAAGCACGAAGAGAATCTTCAAGATTGTTCACCTCATCTGCAGACAACAGATTCGCCTCATCATAGACCAACCTATTTTCATTTTTTTCAGGAAAGCAGGAACCTTGAGAGAAAACCTGCCCACACAAAAGCATGGTGAGAATGAAACTACCTAGAGATTGAATTGCTAATTTCATTGACGTCATTTGCTTGTCGTGGAAAAGATTTACATAATACCGCGCTCATTCGATTTAAAGATTGTTCAACACCAACAATAAAATTTCCGTCACGGAATGCGTTGGTTAACGCCAATACTTCATCTTGAATCTGGGCATTGTCTATGACACTGGTAATGCCACCGTCTGCTAGAATAACTACTTTACGGTTTTGAACTACAATAAAAATAAATACTGCATTTCGAGCGGCGGTTTTATGCAGACCCAATTCAGAAAAAACATAAGCTGCCCGGTCAAAAACATCTTCGTTGCAGTAATCTTCCAAATGAACTTTAAACTCACAAGACGTTTTGAGTTCTGCATCTTCAATCGCTTTCTCAACGGCTGTTGCAAAATCTGAAGAGTAAAACGGATGCATCAATTAAATTTT
>JBJTWB010000202.1:0-1303 GCA_046081505.1 Bacteroidota bacterium
GGCCATTGCGGTTGTTTTCTTCAGTTTTCAGATTTATTGCGATTTCAGCGGATACAGTGATATTGCCATTGGTGCAGCGCGTGTCATGGGGTTCCGACTCATGGAGAACTTCAAGTTACCATATCGTTCAATCGGGGTAGGTATGTTTTGGTCGAAGTGGCACATCTCGCTTTCCACGTGGTTCCGAGATTACGTATACATTCCTTTAGGTGGAAATCGAAGTGGAGCCGCGCGCACTTCGTTGAACTTGTTTCTTGTTTTTGCTATAAGCGGATTGTGGCACGGAGCCAATTGGACCTTTGTTGTTTGGGGAATGTTGCATGGATTGTGGTTGGTGATAGAAAACCGAATGAATGTTCGGTGGGAAGGAAGATGGAAGCTGTTGGTTGGTACAATGTTTACCTTTGTTGGAGTTTCTTTTTTGTGGATTTTTTTTAGAGCAACCAGTTTTGATCAGGCCATTCAAGTAATGAATGGAATTGTTACGTTTCAATCGCAAGGGGGTGCTTTGCCGGGGGTTTTTGTGCCTCTGAGTGGTCAGGTAATTATTGGAAAAATCCTCATTTTATTGGTCTTTATACTTGTAGATCGAAGGGTGACTGAGATTGTTTTGGGAGAACGGAGCATGCGTTCCAACCGGAAGATTTGGTTGTTTGCCTTTCTGCTTGCGAGTTTGGCGTTGTTCGGACAATGGGGAAAAGTTGATTTTATATATTTTCAGTTCTAATGAAGTTAATCATTCGAAATAGTTTGAAAGTCTTGTTGGCAGCAGCGGTGGTTTATGTTGCCGTGATTTTCTTATTCTCGAATGTGATTTTCATAGACCGTCGGATGGCTTTGTTTTTCATTCCGAATTTGCAACGCAACGGCGGACAGGAATTGCAGATGATGCACGACTTAACTTCCAACACAACAAAATACGACGCCATTGTTTTAGGGTCTTCGCATGCTTACAGGGGTTATGATCCGCGTATTTTCGAACGCGAGGGTCTTTCGTTATTCAATGCGGGAACCAGTGCGCAGAACGCGAAGGGCTCGTTGGTGTTGTACAAAGAATACTTGAAGGACCGAGCCGATGTTTTCATTTTAGATGTGTATGATCCGGTATTCGAATTGGAAGGCACCGAGAGCAACATGCGTTTGATTCAGAATGTGCCCACCCATGAGGCAGCTTTGGCTTTGGTTCAGCAAGAATGGAAAATGTATACCGTGAATGCCTTGGCGGTAAGGTTAGCGAGTCTTCAACCACGCGATGAAGCTCCGAACGCGGATTATGTGAAGAATGGATTCTGTGAGAAGAAGG
>JBJTWB010000203.1:0-1492 GCA_046081505.1 Bacteroidota bacterium
ATATTTTTTGACTTTGTGTTCATTTTTTGAGGTGATATCGGCCTGACAAAGAAGCATCAAGTCATCAATATCATCGCCGGCTTCAAAGAGAAGTCTTCGAATGGCTGCGTCTGAGATTTCTTCTTTGGTTAAAGCAATGGGCCGAAGGTGAAGTGATACCATTTTCTGAACATATTTCATGGTTTGATCCAGCGGTAACTTGAATCGAGAGAATAATTTTGGAACCCACTTGGCGCCCAAATCCTCATGTCCGTGAAAGGTCCAGCCCAGTTGCGGTTCGAAACGTTTAGTTGCTGGTTTGGCAATGTCATGCAATACGGCAGACCACAGTAGCCAGAGGTTATCTGTGTTTTTTCTCAGGTTGTCTATGACCTCGAGGGTATGATAAAAATTGTCTTTGTGTGCAACTCCGTTTCGTTTTTCTACCCCATGTAATTTCACAAATTCAGGAAAGAATTGTTGAAGAAGATTCGTTTCAAAAAGCAGGCTCAGACCAACTGATGGTTTTTTGGAAAGAAGAATTTTGTTGAACTCAACCATGATTCTTTCCATGCTTATGATTTCAAGTCGATGCGCCATGGCTTGAATGGCATGAAATGCATTTTCGTTCAAATTGAATTGCAACTGAGCGGCAAAACGAACAGCTCTCATCATACGCAAAGGGTCATCTGAAAAAGTTGTCTCAGGGTCTAGCGGGGTGCGTATTATTTTGTTGTTGATGTCATCCACACCTTGAAATGGGTCTATGAGTTGACCAAAAGTTTCTTTCTGGAGTGAAATTGCAAGGGCGTTGATGGTGAAATCTCGTCTCCATTGGTCGTCCTCCAATGTGCCTTTTGAGACTTCGGGTTTCCTCGAATTCGTGCGGTAAGACTCTTTTCGAGCCGATACAAATTCGACTTCGGTTTTTCTGTAGTTAAATTGAGCAGTGCCAAAATTTTTAAATACAGTTACTTTTTTGACTCCCAAGTGTAGAGCTGTCTTTTGCGCTAAAACAAGGCTGTCCCCATCTGTAACAATGTCCACATCTTTATTCATTCTCTTCGTGACAATATCACGAACAAACCCACCAATGACGAATGCGCGGCAATTCATTTCTTCGCTTGCTTTTTGAACGGCAAAGAACAACGGGTTCTGAATGTACTTTTGGAATGGCATGGATTGCAAATTTAGGTTTCAAATTCCCTGTCGAGACAACTAAATGTTTGCAAATTTCGTCTTAACTTGCGGACGCTAAAAAAATAAATTTATGACCAAACTTTTTATGCTCATCATTGGAGCTGTTCTAACTGTAGGACAAATTAAGGCTCAAGCAGAGCCCAAAATGGATCTTATCATTGAGGTAAATGAGAATACCTTTAAGATTTACAAAGATGGTTTTTGTCAAGTTGCATTCGAACTCAGCCCTTCAGCTGATTTAGTGGGTTTGAAGAAGATGGTTGCCGAGAATCCGCAGTACTTTCAAATCAAAACAGAAGGTTATAATGTAATG
>JBJTWB010000204.1:0-2350 GCA_046081505.1 Bacteroidota bacterium
GAAGAAAGAACACGCATGGAGGCTGAAGCCAAATTCATACGTGCTTTCTGTCATTGGGGTGTGGTCAAGATGTACGCACAACCATACGGATCAACACCAACCAACAACCACTTGGGCATTATCATTCGAAGCGAAGCGAGCAATGAACCCTTACCAAGAAACACAGTTGCTGAAGTGTATGAATTCATATTGTCAGATCTTTCTTTCGCTATTGAAAATTTACCTACAAGCAATGGAAACTATGCGAACAAAGATGCTGCTACAGCGCTCATGGGAATGGTTTATTTTCAAATGAATGATTTTCAAAATGCAGTGAATTACATCAATCAGGTTGTAGACAATTATCCAATGTCTGACACACTTGATCGGTTCCCTGATAATCCAGGTGTTAATCCAGAAATTATTTTTGGCATTGTAAGCTCAAACCCCGGAGCAGCGCATATAGATCAACGTACAGATAATTTTGTTGGAAACTACAATTCAGGAGGAGCACTTCCTCCGAACTTAATGTTCAACAATGAGTTTTACAACTTTGTAAATCTGAATAGTGCCGATGATCGTTTGGGGTGGATGCAAGCAGACGGCGGAAAGTACAGAAACTTAAGATTTAAAGATAAAATATTCTTCAATATTCCAATCATCTATACTTCTGAGTTACGCCTTATTCGTGCTGAAGCACTTGCAGAATTAGGTCAAAATCTAGGAACTGCTATTGATGACATCAATGCCATACGCGATAGAGCATTTGGAATCGGGCTAAATGACCTGGATGCCAACTCAACAGCTGCTCAAATCATTGATGCTGCTCGCAGAGAATATAGAATTGAAACCATGGGAGAAGGAAAATGGGTAGATCAACTGAAAAGACGCGGAGCCAAAGGTGAGAATATCATTGTAAGAGGAGCACCTTGGAATTGCGACGGAATGGCTCTACAATTCCCTAACAGTGAATTTACATCTGCCCTATTCGTCGGAAATCCGGAAGGAGGCTGTCAATAATTAAAACATGAACGTTATGAAATACACCAAATATTTTTTCATTGCTGCATTAGCAAGTTCAACTTTATTCTCATGTAAACCTGAGACCTGTGCCGAATTAGGCGAAACCACTGATAAAGTGAAGGGCATGGGTGGAACCTGGGAACTCACCACTTTCATACAACAAGATCCGAACAATCCCGTGCTCGAACAACGCGATTTAAGTGAGTTCTATGTTGTAGAAGGCATTACTCCAATGCAAATTGAACTCAATGTAGATTCACTTACCTACCACGTCACCAATACCGTGGGCAGAAACTTCTTCGGGAACACGGGAACTTGGGCATTGGATGATTACGTTGCGCCTTCATCAATTACCTTAATGAATGCCAATGATACCATTGAACTCTTTTTAGGAAGTATGGTATTGCCACAAAGTGAAAACATGAGCTTCGAAATGCATCGTGTTTGCTCTTCTGACCAATTTAAAAATGTGATTTATAAGTTTAACTTTAAACGAATCTAGTTCTATGAAAAATATATTCGCACTCATAGCATTGTGTATTGCCACCCTGAATTCTTTCGGACAGGCAGCTTTCGTTTTCCCCTCACCCACTAATGCCAATGGAACTGTCGATATCTACATTGATATCGCACAAACTACCGGCGGATTAAAAGCCATCTTGAATAACCATCCAGATGCACAAGACTCTGTCTACATGTGGACATGGCAGCCAGCAGGTCCAACTTGCGGTAATGGCGAATGGGGAAATTCGAATAATTGCATGCTCTTAACTCAAGTACAAGGTCTTTTGTATAAAATGACAGTTGTTCCAACTCAATTTTATTCTGGAATTACGCCACTGAATTTGTATCAAACAGGAATTTCCTGCTTGGCCAAATTGAAAAGTGGGTATGCTTATGCCGACGATGGTGTTGGTGAAGCCAAAACAGAGGACTTACACATTGATATTGTTCCAGCTTTGTGCGCAGACCGCATATGTCTTTTTCCTGAAGCTGCAAAGCAAGATGATTTCTTAAGCATCACGTATGACAACCTTCAAGAAACAGATGCCAATCTTCAAAATCTAGGGACTGACGAAAGTTATATTTTTCTTCGCGCTTTCACAGGTAGCTTTACCTATTTCGATGTGGCAATAGCAGCCAATGTCACCACTACTCCATCACTTAAAATGAAAGACATTGGAGGAGGGAAATTCAGAATCACATTCATTCCTGAAGAATTCATTCCAATTCCTGCAGGATCTACAATTACAAAATTAGCTTACTACATTGTTAAGCCAGGGTATATACCCAATCCACCGCCTTATATTTATTATGTTCCATTGAACTGCGATTAAAAAAAAAGGGC
>JBJTWB010000205.1:0-1902 GCA_046081505.1 Bacteroidota bacterium
AAAAGCGGTTTTCTGAGTTCAGCATCACTGTAAATAACAACAAGCTCATCAATTTGAGGTTTTACATCTGAGCTTAACCCAATTTTCAATGCTGTGCTCTGTGGGTGCTCTGTAAATTCAGTTGCTCCAGCAAAAAGCGTATAGGATTTATCGCCCTTCATAGGCACCATGTCGAGACTGTTGTAACTGGGCCCAGGGAAAAGTCTATAGGCTTTGTTTACCACGTGGTCAATGTAATAAATGCTTAAAAATCCTTTTTGTGATGATTTCACTTGAAGAAACAGTTGAGAACCATCTTTGAAAAGGGTAGAGGTGTTTTTAAATGATTTGTCGGTGGCCGTTAGCAGGTTTAATTTAACCCGGCCTTCATCAGGGAACTTTTGCACCAAACCCGAAGCTATGGCTTCAACTTCGAGTGTGTTTCCTGAACAAGTCCATTTGAATTCTGGCGCTTTGGTGTCTCGAACCCATTCACCATTCACTTGTGTTTTCGTTAAGGTTTGGAACGATTGATTCATTCCTCCATCTTTTTCATTGACATTATTGATGGTAACTTCAGAAATGCGAACACCGCATTCTTTCTCAATTGCTCGCAGTTTAGCTTGCTCCAAACATTGTTGTTCAAGTGCTTCCATACTTGTGTTTCTAGGCAGAACCATCTTGTAACGCGTTTCAATAACATCAATGGGTTTTTGTGCTATAGTATACATGGATAACAAGCTGAAAAATAGAGGAAAGAGTTTATTCATGTTTCAAATTTAAGGGCTATTTTAGGGGCATGAAAAAAAATATATTATTTCTTGTTTTTCTTTTTTCACAAGCTGTTCTTTTTTCTCAAATAGAGGGCCAAAGTGGCACTTACTCATTTAGCATTAAAAAGAAAATAGAGCCACCCATTCTCACTTTTCCAGATGGATCTGTCAGGTTTTCAGATGTTGATGGCAATAACATCATCAATGCCAACGAATCGTGTGAGCTCAAATTTAAATTAAGTAATACCGGAATTGGCGACGGAACGGGTTTGAAAGCGAAATTATCTGCCACGGGTAATGTAGATGGAATAACCTTCTCGAATATCACGCCCATAGCCAATGCCATTAAAGGGAAAGAAATTGAATACCGCTTACCCATCTCTTCGAATATGTCAACTGTTGACGGATCAATTGAATTAACATTGTTCATTGAAGAACCGAACGGATTCAATACAGACGAAGTTAAACTTGAAATTCAAACCAAAAAATTTGCAGCGCCAGATGTGCAAGTGGTTGACTTTATTGTATACGCTGAAGATGGCTCGAAACAATTGGAGTACAATAGGCCATTCAATTTACAATTGATGGTTCAAAATACGGGGCAGGGAATCGCCAACAATGTACAAGTGAAGCTTCCCATGCCGAACAATGTCTTTTTAACCTCGGGAGAAGACCTTGTAAACATAGGTACCTTGCTAGCTGGAGAACAGCGAAGTCTAGAATACAGCATTGTAATCAGCAAGAAGTTCACCGATGCAAATTTGAATTTAGCAGCAACTCTCACTGAATCTTATGGGAAATATGGAAAGAATTGGAGTGGAAATTTCCAATTAAACCAAAGCATAGCCTCACAAAAGTTGGTTGTTGATGGCAAAGTAGAAGAGCAAAAAGACATTCAAATCGCTTCTTTGCGTTCAGATGTAGATAAGGACATTCCAACTGGAATTGCGTCGAAACAGAACCGCTATGCGTTAATCATAGGCAATGAAGATTATTCTTCCAAACAACCGGGATTGGAGAAAGAGGTGAACGTAGATTTCGCTGCAAACGATGCGCGGGTTTTCGCGGAGTATGCTGAAAAAGTATTGGGCTATCCCAAAGAAAACATTCGCTTGTTAACCGATGCAACAAAAGGTACCATGTCTCAAGG
>JBJTWB010000206.1:0-5002 GCA_046081505.1 Bacteroidota bacterium
GGCCATGCAGAAGTACCAAAGTGCTTTGAACATTTTTCCAACAGATGCAACCGCGAAATCGAAGTACAACGAAGCCGAGAAAAAATGGAAGGAGCAACTCAATGCTCAGAACTCTTCTCAGGAATACGCTAAATTGATTAAAGAGGCAGATGACCTTTTTAAAAATAAAAAATGGGAAGAAGCCAAAGGAAAATACAGTACTGCGAGTAACCTCAAGAGTGGCGAAAAGCATCCAAAAGATCAAATGTATTTGTGCGATCAAGAATTGAAGAAAGAAGAAGCGAATCGACAATATGCTGAGTTCATTGAAGAAGCTGACTCTCGTTTCAACAGCACCAATTATGAAGCAGCGATCAGCTCATACAAAAAAGCATTGAACATTCGCCCCAATGAGGTTTACCCGAAAAGCCAAATAGACGCAGCCAATGCAGCACTTTTAGCTCAAGCCAATGATAAAGAGAAGCAGAAAGAAATTGAAGAGCGATACAAAGCATTGGTGGCCAGTGGAGATGAATTATTTTCAAGTAAAAAATATCAACTTGCCATTGCAAAATACGAAAGTGCTCTTGAGATAAAGCCCAATCAAAGTTATCCGCAAACTCAAATCAATAAAGCCAAAAAAGAACTTGAGGCTCCCGTTGTAAACAACAGACCTAACAATTCAGGTGGCAGCGGTGGTTATACAGCTCCTCAAAATGCAACTGTCTATAGCGGAGATAATGAATGGAAAGAAAGACTGCTCGCTCAAGAAAAGGAAATGGAAGAAATCCGCAGACAACGTGAAGATGAACTGGCCGAACAAGCAAGATTACAAGCAGAGAAAAGACTTGAAGAAGAAAACCTACGCAATGGGCAAAACAGTTCGGGGAACAATGATTTCAACTCAAGTGTAGATTTAGCAGCTGAAAAAGCGGTTGACGAATTTTACGAGAACTCGAGAAGAATATCACAGGAAAAGAAAATACTTGAGATTGAAGCGAAATATGATTTGCAATCGAATGAAGTTTCTGAAAAGCAACGCAATCATACTGACTCATTGATTTTCGCGAAAGAATTGTTAGCCAACAGCAGCAGAGAAAGCATTGATATGCATGAAATGAAAGTGCAGTCAAGCTCATCTGCACGCATAGAAGAGCTTGAAACCATTCGTAGAAATCAGGAAGAGCAAACAACTGTTGTTTCAGATCAGCAGTTGAGCAGACTAGATGACGTGCAGCGCTCAAATACACAAACAGATCTAACGAAAAGTGAAGCTGAGAATAAAGTGCAATTTAGCTCCGGTGAAGTACTTCGCAATCAAGCCGCTCAACGTGACCGTCAAGAAGAAGCTTTACCTGATTCTGAATCGAAAAACAGAGAACGTTTAGATGACGCATATGCGAACGCAAGAAACTATACCGCAAGCACGGAAGAAGGCTTTGCCAACGACCAAGAGCGCGTGAATGGACGAGTGAATCAAGAGTATGTTGATCCCTACCACACCGAAAAACAAGAACGATTCAAAGACCGAAATGAATACTTGATTAACCAGCAATCTTACTCACAAGAGAACGGAACATTCGAAGGACAAAAACCAAAACTAAGAGAGCAGCCTCAGTATTTAGACCCCAACTCGCCCGAGTATCAGGCTATGATTGAGTCTAGACTTATTCCTCCAGCTGGAACAGAAAATTTGCCTGATGGCATAACAGAAAGATCGTATGAGGGGTCGGGAAATTCTCAAACCATTGAACGCATTTTGAAAAAAGGGAACAAAGTAGATATCTACCAGAAAACAGTTTCTCGTGGATCAACCTATTTCTCGAAAAACGGACGTGCTATCACAGAAGACATGTGGAATTCTGAAACCACTACATTCAAACCATGAGAATTCTTGTTTTACATGGCCCGAACTTGAACTTACTTGGGAGCCGAGATCCCGAAATATATGGGTCGTTCTCTCAAGAAGACATACTCAGTCATTTGACCTCCTTGTTTCCAACATGTTCCTTTCACCTTTTCCAATCAAACCACGAAGGTGAGATCATTGACGTTATTCAACAAAAAGAATATGACGCTTTGCTTATAAATATTGGTGGCTACACACATACCAGCGTGAGTATACATGATGCGTTAGAAGCTGTGAAGCCTGTTGCCATTGAATTACACATATCACACGTTGAGAAACGGGAACCTTTCAGACAAAAATCATTGATTGCCAGTCACTGCGTAGGCACTATATCTGGATTCGGAATTGCGGGTTATGAGTTAGCTGTTCGCTTTTTGACAAGCAACTATCCTCCTACCTCAGCCAATTGAACTTTTAAGCCATTGAAGTTTGAGGCGATGTGCAACTGACATCCCAATCGGCTATTTTCTTTTACAAAAAATGCTTGATCCAACATGGCTTCTTCATCGTCATTTCTGATTCCTAAATCATGCTCGGAAATAATGTACATGTGACAACTTGCACACATGGCCATTCCGCCACATGTCCCCTCAACGGGTAATTCATATGACTTGCAAAGCTCCATCATGTTCATTCCCATGTCAGTTGGAGCTTCAAGTTCATGCGCTACCCCCTCTCGATCAACAACGGTTATTCTTACTGTATTCTCTTCCATGTTATTCAAATCCATTAACACCATTTACGGTGGTGTATTTCAACACATAATTTTTATTTGGATAAATACGCTTGAAAGCGCTTTGAACCATTAATGTTGCCTCATGAAATCCACATAAAATGAGCTTCAATTTTCCTGGGTAAGTATTGATATCACCAATTGCATAAAGACCTTCAACATTCGTACTGTAATCCAATGTATTCACTTCAATACTGTTTTTATCAATGTTTAATCCCCAATCAGCGAGTGGGCCCAATTTCGGGCTTAATCCGAAAAGAGGTAACCAATGATCTGTAGCAATTACCTGATGGTTCTCTTGTCCTGTAATTGCAACATGAACTTCAGATACATGCTCATTGCCATCAATACCAACTACTTCACCATTTGTAATCAATGTCATCTTACCCGAAGCCGCCATATCCATTACTTTTTGAACACTGTCTAAGTGTCCCCTGAAACTTGTAGAGCGATGAATTAAAGTCACATGTTCTGCAACACCTTCGGCTAAAAATATGCTCCAATCCAAAGCACTATCTCCCCCACCACTAATTACCACGCGCTTCCCTCTATAAAACTCAGGATCTCGAACAATGTATTCAATTCCCTTGTCTTCGAATTGACCTATGTTGGAAATGGGTGGTTTACGAGGTTCAAAGCATCCCAAACCACCTGCAATAGCCACAACCGAAGCCATATGTTTTGTTCCTCGAGAGGTTGTTACTATGAATTTTCCATCTTCTGTTTTTTCAAATGATTCTGCTCGCTCTCCAAGGGTGAAACCAGGTTTAAATGGTGCGGCCTGATTCATTAAATTCTCAACCAACTCCCCAGCCAATACTTCCGGAAACCCGGGTATATCATATATCGGTTTCTTCGGATAAATTTCGGTTAATTGTCCCCCTGCTTGAGGTAATGCATCAATCAAATGACATCGCAGTTTCAACAGGCCAGCTTCAAACACGGTAAATAGTCCACACGGACCCGCACCAATAATGATAATATCAGTTTCAATCATAAAGCAAAATTAAGCATGCACAAGAGTGCTTCAATACAAAACACCGAAGTTAGTAACATATGAAAGGTTAAAATGTTCCGTTGACCAAGGTCAGTTTTCATTTTTGTTGTACTTTGCAACATATTCAAAACGCCTATGAAACACTTATTTACTTGCCTGATGTTAGCCAGCCTTGCCCTACAATCGTTCGGGCAATGTGATGGAGACCGATTTAGAAATTATGTTTTCACTGATTTTGTGAAAACAGCAGATGTTCAATACGGAACCAATTTGAAATATGACGGTACATCACAAAATCTTTTGTGCGATGTCTATGAACCGGCTGGAGATTCATACACCAGTCGCCCTTTAGTTATAGTAGCTCACGGAGGTTTTTTTCTATCTGGATCGAAAACGGGTCCTGATGTAGTTCCACTCTGCGAGTCACTCGCTAAAATGGGGTATGTTGCGGTAAGTATCGAGTACAGACTGGGAATAAATATTACTGCGGACCTGAGTGGACCAATGACGGAAGCTGTAATGCGCGGAGTTCAAGATGGAAAGGCTGCCGTTCGCTTCTTCAGAAAAACCGTAGCGGAAAATAACAATCCATACGGAATTGACCCAAATCAAATTTATGTTGCGGGATCTAGCGCGGGAGGATACATTGCCCTACATATGGCATACCTAGACAGTGAAGCCGAAATACCTGCTTATGTAAATCAAAGTGCCACCGGTCTATCAGGGGGACTTGAGGGTGAAAGCGGTAATGCTGGATACAGTTCAGGAATTAATGCCATTGTAAATATTTGTGGTGCCATTGGTGATTCAGCGTGGATTAGCACGGGTGACGAACCAGCACTATTGCTTCACGGAACAAATGATCAGACAGTTCCTTTTGGTTCTGCCATGCAGTATGCCTTTGGTGTAGCTCCTGTTGTGGAAGTTGATGGAAGTAATAGTATCAATCAAAAAATGGATCAAGTTGCTGTAGAGCACTGTTTCAAAATCTTCAATGGAGCAGACCACGTGCCGCATGTAACGAATACGGCATATTTAGATACTACTTTAAGCTACATGGCTAACTTTTTATCTTACCAAGTATGTGGTGGCACGTTGGAATGTGATTACCGAGAATTGACCGTAGGAATAAACGAAGCTAGCACTAGCCTGAATAATGTGATTCTTTATCCCAATCCGGCCAAAGATTTTTTCACGATTGAAGGCAACGGAATTCAAAATATTGAAGTCTACACATTGACCGGTGAACTTGTACTTCAGAGTAATGGGAAAAACCGCATTGAAGTAACAAATTTGGTGAGTGGCATGTACCTCGTAAATATTCACACATCAAACAAAACAACTACGAAAAAACTAATAATTCAATAATGAAAAAGCTCCGTAT
>JBJTWB010000207.1:0-714 GCA_046081505.1 Bacteroidota bacterium
TTGTTCCGTCGGAATACTCAACAATGAAAAAAACTGTTTGCGTTTCACCATTCTCTACTTTCCTTCCTTGAAAATCAAAATATTTTACCGGCCTTGCTTCGAAAGGATGCAAATTTTCCAGATAAGCAGGCAATGTTATACCCGAGAAAAAATTCCATATCTCTTGACTTCCATCGAAATCTTGACACGTATTACCCGTAACTGTCAGCGGGGTTGTTCCCGGCCAAGTGTGTCCACCGCCTGTAATTTCAATATACCAATTATCATGTTCGTTGCAATTGTTATAAATCGTTTTAGACGCGATACACAAGTCAAAAATGTTTGTGTTGGTTATTGACTGCGTATTTCCGATGGCAGAACATGCGTTATTCGTATTCCAAAAATTCAAGGTTTCAGAAACACTAGTTAACACTCCGAACGTGGGATATTGCCCAGGAGACCCGTCAAATGGCACTACAGGGTCCAAATTTCCATGTATATGAAAGGTTGGTACTGCTCGTGATGGATTCAAATTTTGCAACATTGCCTCGGTCATTGTGCCTGAAACAGACGCAACCGCAGCAAACCTATTCGACAATTGACCAGCTAAAGCGTAACTGAAAATACCCCCATTCGAAAAGCCACAGGAATAGACGCGTGCAGGGTCTACGGCCTCTGTTGCAATCAAATATGATAATAGGGCGTCAATAAATCCAATATCATCCACGTCTGTAG
>JBJTWB010000208.1:0-5880 GCA_046081505.1 Bacteroidota bacterium
AAAAAACTTACAATTTGATTGTTGGTTAAACTTGACGTCAGTATGCCCAAAGAGACAAAGATGGATGCTACAAATAGCAGCCCCAAATAGGATCCCCAAGTTGCTCCGGTATCAATATTTCCAACCGGGTCTCCCAATTGAAACACCGTAACAAAATAAATGAGTGTAGGCAATAAAGCCATAACCACCAGTGTAAGACTTGCAAAAAACTTCGCAAGTATAATTTCCATTTCAGAAATGGGCTTGGTCAAAAGAAGTTCTAGCGTTCCTTCACGCTGCTCCTCTGAAAAAGAACGCATGGTAATGGCTGGAATTAAAAATAAAAACAGCCAGGGTGTGATATAAAAAAAATTGTCTAAGGTTGAATATTGGGCGTCTAGAATATTCAATGAGTTTGTAAAAACAAATAAAAAAAGTGCATTCACAACCAAAAAGATACCAATGACAATGTATCCAATCAGAGAAGATAAAAATGCACGTAGTTCTTTTAGGTATAGCGCTTTCATATTACAATTCTTGCATTTCAACTAAGGTTTTATACAGGCCTTCCTGCGAAATTAAGGCTTTATGGTTTCCGCGTTGTACTATTTCTCCATCTTTTAAAACCAAAATTAAATCGGCCTGCTGAATAGTGCTTAAGCGGTGTGCAATAACAAGGGCCGTTCTGTTTTCCATTGTTTTGGCAATGGCATCTTGTACATACTTTTCGCTCTGGGTGTCTAAAGCCGATGTGGCTTCATCTAAAATAAGTACAGACGGATTCTTGTAGATGGCCCTAGCAATGGATAAGCGCTGACGCTGACCACCACTTAAACGCATACCACCGTCGCCAATGTTGGTCTCAAAACCTTGCTCCAACTCAAGAATAAACTCCATTGAATTTGAGATGGTGGCTGCTAAATGCAATTGCTCTTCGTTGAAAGGTTCATTCAAAATAATATTGTTCTTAATACTATCATTGAACAACAACGCGTCTTGTGTTACCATTCCCAACTCATGTCTCCAACTGTGAATTGTAGTTAATGAAAGCGACTGACCATCTACTCGAATTTCGCCTTCGGTTGGGTTATAAAAGCGAGCTAAAAGCATAGCCATTGTTGTTTTTCCACTTCCTGAAGAACCAACCAGTGCTACTGTTTGCCCCTTCATAATTTCAAAATTGATCTTGCTTAAAACGTTTTGTTCCCCGTACTTAAATCCTACATTTTCAAAAGATATTTTCTCGTTGAAGTGTTTCAAAGAAAGGGCAACTTCAGAATCGGTTACTGTTTCTTCAGCGAACAATACTTCTCTAATTCGTTCCAAACTTGCCATTCCCTTATTCACCTTGAAAATGGCATCGCTGAATTGCTTTGCCGGTTGTATTATTTGAGAAAAAACAACCAAGTATCCAATGAGCATTTCTCCACTTAATTCTCCACCAAAAACGATTTTGCCACCTACGTAGAGCAAAACGCTTATGACAAGTAGAGAAATAAATTCAGACAAGGGCGAAGCCAAATACTCGCGCTTGTATAGCTTGTGCATCAATTTGGAATATCCCTGATTGGTTTCATCAAACTTCGCCTGAAAATGTGGCTCAGCATTAAAAACTTTTATGACACGCATGCCAGTTAAACTTTCATCGAGCAGCGCAATTAACTCACCCAAATTGTTCTTACTGCGTTTGGCTGCATTCTTCAAACTCTTGGCAATTCTTGAAATTAAATAACCGCTAATTGGTAAAAAAACAAATGCAAAGAGCGTCAACTCCCAACTCATGTATAGCAGGGTTGCTATGCTTATAAGAATCATTACCGGCGATTTCAACAAGGCTTCCAAGGCCCCAATAACGCTGAATTCTATTTCATTCAAATCATTGGTCATTCTGGAAATCAAATCTCCTTTTTTCTCATTGGAAAAGAAAGTCAAAGGCAAACGTAAAACCTTGGCGTACATGTCTCTGCGTAAATCGCGAGAAACACCGGTTCGGATGCGAGCAATACTCAATAAAGAAATGTAATTGACCGTATTCTTCATCAAGGCCAAAACAACAATAAACACACACATGAGCAACAGCACCTCGCCTTTCCCAATAGTCAGAATTAATTCATCTAACTCCAATTGAATAGCACCCCAAATTCCAGAAGCTCCTTTCGGAACAGCGCCGCTACTTTGATTCACATCAAATAAAACATACAAAAAAGGAACAACACTTAAAAAAGTAAACAAAGAAAAAATAGCGTTCAAAACGTTGAAAAAGAAATTCCAAATCAAAGAAGACTTGTAGTTTCTTAGTAAACTGAAAATAGCTCTGAACGACTTCATTCTTCGTTGATCATCAAATTTACTCCGGTATAGTTCTCAGGACGAATGCGCTTCAATTCCATTTTTAATTCATCAGAAACTTCCAATGAATCTATGAACAGCTGCATATCGGTCTCAGTAATTTTTTCTTTACCTCTTGTTAAGGCCTTTAACGCCTCGTATGGTGCTGGATATCCCTCTCTTCTCAAAACAGTCTGAATTCCTTCGGCTACAATGGGCCAATTGTTTTCAAGATCTTCTTTGATCTTCTTTTCGTTCAGTTTCAACTTTCCTAATCCTTTTTCAATGGCGTTCAAAGCTATGAGTGTATGAGCCATTGGCACTCCAATATTTCTCAAAACGGTACTGTCTGTTAAATCGCGCTGCAAGCGTGAAATGGGAAGCTTGGCAGCCAAATGCTCGAACAACGCGTTTGCAATACCAAGATTTCCTTCAGCATTTTCAAAATCAATTGGATTCACTTTATGAGGCATGGCCGAAGAACCTACTTCACCCGCTTTAATTTCCTGTCTGAAATAATCCATGCTGATGTAGGTCCAAATATCACGACAAAAATCTATCAGTATGGTATTTAAACGCTTGAGTCCGTCAAAAGTCGCCGCCAAATGATCGTAATGTTCAATCTGTGTTGTGAATTGAGATCGTGAAAGTCGCAGTTTATCTGCCAGAAAATCATTCGCAAAGCTAATCCAGTCAACATTCGGATAAGCAACATGGTGTGCATTGAAATTACCCGTTGCACCACCAAATTTTGCTGCTACTGGAATCTGTTCCAACAACTGCAACTGTTCTTCCAATCGCTCAACAAAAACAAACATCTCTTTACCCAAGCGTGTAGGTGATGCCGCTTGGCCATGCGTTCTGGCTAACATGGCAACTTCCTTCCACGATTCTGAACGGGTGGCCAATTGATGCATAATCTCATCTATTTTCGGAATGTAAACATTCTCCATTGCGTCGCGCAATGTAGCCGGAACAGCTGTATTGTTAATGTCTTGAGAGGTTAATCCGAAATGCACAAACTCCTTCACCTCCCCCATCTTCAATTCATCCATTTTCATCTTTACGAAATACTCCACGGCTTTCACATCGTGGTTGGTCTCTTTCTCTTTGTCTTTGATCCATTGCGCATCTGTCTCTGAAAAATCGGCACAGATAGATCGAAGCGCAGGAAAAGAATCTTTAGAAACCTGAGCCAATTGGGGAAGTGGAATTTCACACAACGAAATGAAATATTCAATCTCTACCCAAACGCGGTATTTAATGAGTGCATACTCTGAAAAGTAAGGAGCCAATTCATGGGTATGACGAGCGTATCGTCCATCGACCGGAGACACGGCAAACAAAGAAGCATTATTCATGTTGGTATTCAAAAAGCAAAAGTACAAATGAAAAGCACTCCGAACACCATTACCTTTGTGTCATGAAATTGCATGTTCTCGACACCGGATTTTTTAAGTTAGACGGCGGCGCCATGTTCGGCGTAGTTCCAAAACAAATTTGGCAAAAAACCAATCCCGCAGATGACCTCAACCTCTGCACTTGGGCCATGCGTTGCTTACTCATTGAAGAAGGTGAAAAACTCATTCTTATCGATACCGGAATTGGCAATAAACAAAGCGAGAAATTCTTTTCGCATTACCATTTGCAAGACACCCAAACCCTCGACCAAGCACTTGCTTTAAAAGGGTTTCAAAGAGCTAACATCACAGATGTTTTCCTGACGCATTTGCATTTCGACCATTGCGGTGGCAGCATTGAGTACAATTCTACCCGCGAGCATTTTCAACCTGCCTTTCCAAATGCAAAATTCTGGAGCAATGCAAACCATTGGAAGTGGGCCACAGAACCCAACTCAAGAGAAAAAGCCAGTTTCCTTTCTGAAAATATTTTACCCATTCAAGAAAGTGGTCAGTTGAATTTCATTGAACGTGTACATAATGTATCGCCTACTCCACTTGGCTTTGATGTGTTATTTGTTGATGGACACACCGAAAGCATGATGATTCCACACATCAATTATCAAGGTACAACGGTGGTTTTTATGGCCGATCTTTTGCCTTCTGTCGGACACATTCCGCTGCCGTATGTGATGGGCTACGACACCCGCCCGCTTCTGACCATGACAGAAAAAGAACTATTCCTCAAGACTGCGGCCGATCATGGCTACGTGCTATTTTTCGAACATGATAGCGTGAACGAATGCTGCACATTGCAGCACACTGAGAAAGGTGTTCGCGTCAAAGACACAGGGAAATTTACCGATTTTTTTTAGACCCATTTCCGGCTATTCGTTCCAAGCTTTTTGTTAAACAAAAAGGCTTTCCTCTGCTATCCGGGGTAAATTATGTAGTGCATGAACCTCGCATATTTAAGCATAACATCTAGCCCGGTGATAAGGCCATTTCAGAAATCGCGAGGAATGTTTTTTATATCTTTTATTTTCCTTCGTTCTTCAACCAATGAAGGTAAGTTCGCGTAGGTATTACCTATGACTGCATTTATCGCAAGCAGAGTTTTTCTTAAAAAACAAACGCTTCACAACATAGGAAAGAGCAGCTATGCAAATGAGAAGTGTGATTGCAAGTTGCATTAGCTAAAAATATGAAAAGTGAGTAATGCCAGTGAGTATGCCATGATTCCCATGTAAGCCATTTGAATGAAAGGCCATTTCCATGATTTTGTTTCGCGTTTAACGGCCGCAAACGTTGCCATGCATTGCATTGCAAAAACATAAAAGACCATGAGTGAGAGCCCCGAAGCGAGCTGATAGGCTGGTTGGCCTGTGACTTCATTCACATCTTCCTGCATGCGTGTGCGCAATGAGGCATCTTCTTCAAAATTTTCACCGGCAGAATAGAGCGTTGCCATGGTACCAACAAAAACCTCTCGAGCTGCAAATGAAGTTAAGATGGAGACGGTCATCTTCCAATCGTATCCCAAAGGTTCGAAAGCGGGTGAAATTGTTTTTGCAGCTTTGCCAAGAAATGATTCTTCAATTTGACTTACACCTTGTTGTTCTTGTTCCAACGTAATTTTTGGAAACGTTCCAAGTGCCCAAAGCACAATAGAGAGAGCTAAAATAATTTTTCCTGCATCGAAAACAAAGGCTTGCAATTTCTCTTTGAGATTGAGGAAAATATTTCCCCATCGTGGAAAGCGATATTGGGGCATTTCTAACATCAGAAAGCTTTTTTCTTTCGTAGCAATAAAGGCATTCATAACCATGGCTACAGCCAAAGCACCTATGACACCTAGAGCATACATTACAAACAAGACCATGCCCTGCATACCAATAAACCCGAAGACATATGTATTGGGAATAACCAAATAAATAAGGAGTACAAAAACAGGAATTCGTGCTGAGCAGCTAATGAGGGGGGAAATTAAAATGGTAATGAGTCTTTCTTTCGGATTGCCAATGACGCGGGTAGATAAAATTGCGGGTACGGCACAGGCTGCGCTGCTTACCAAGGGCACAACACTTCTACCGTTTAGTCCGAACGGACGCACGAGTCGATCCATAATAAACACCACACGGGTCATGTATCCGGTTTCTTCGAGCAGACCAAT
>JBJTWB010000209.1:0-4049 GCA_046081505.1 Bacteroidota bacterium
CAAACGCTCCAGCACCTACAGGTACACCCGGCGGTGCTCCTGTTAAAGAGCAAGGTGGTGCTCCAAATAACTAAGAATATTCAGAATAAAAAAGGGTCCCTTGGGACCCTTTTTTATTGTTCCTATTCCTTACCAATTCGCAATGACCGTTTCATTTCCAACGGTTATATCTCCGATGTTTACCTTAATTTCTGTACCTAAAGGAAAAAATAAATCAACGCGTGACCCGAATTTGATAAAACCAAATTGATCCCCTTTATTCAATCTACTTCCCTTATCAACATACCAAACTATCCGACGTGCAACTGCGCCCGCGATCTGTCGCATTAAAACCTCTTTGTTATTTGACGCTTTAACTACAACTGTTGTACGCTCGTTTTCTGTACTGCTTTTGGGATGCCATGCAACCAAAAATAAACCGGGATGGTACTTGAAAAAAGTAACCTCACCTTCAACAGCAGTCCAATTCGCATGAACGTTCAAAGGTGACATAAAGATTGAAACTTGAATTTTCTTGTCTTTGAAATATTCTGTTTCTTCCACTTCTTCAATAACGACTACCTTACCATCACAAGGTGCGACCAACTCACCATCTGTGCTTCTATTTGTCCTATGAGGCAGTCTAAAAAATTGCAAGAACAGAATAAAAACAATGAAGCAAGCACTTGCCGTTAGAATCCAAATTAAGTTCGAAGAGAACAACAAAGCCGATGCTCCTGTCAAAATTGTAGATACGAGTAGGGTTATTCCTAGTATTATATACCCTTCTTTGTGTATTGTCATAATTGTATAATTAAATAAGCTACTATAACTGGTAAAGCCAACAAAAGTCCATCAAATCGATCCAAAACACCACCATGCCCGGGTAGAAGTTTACCTGAATCCTTCACTCCACGAATCCGTTTAATCTGAGATTCTACAAGGTCTCCAATGTTGGCGAAAATGGCTATTATTATTGAAATAAACACCCAATCCATTCTGTTCAAACCTGATGGAATAATGTCTGTCACAAAAAAACCCAAAATAATCGCGGTTAACATCCCTCCAACCAATCCCTCCCAAGTCTTCTTCGGTGAGACACGTTCATGTAATTTATGCTTTCCCAAAAACCTTCCGAAAAAATAGGCGCCACTGTCATTTATCCAAAGAATTCCAAATAAACCAAAAGGTAGCCAAGGGTTAAAATGATTTCCTTCCCAATTGGAGAAAATGAGCAATAAAGCAAACGGCATCACTACATAAAAAAGACCGAAAAGCAAAACCGCCATTTCATGAATAAAGTCTGCGTTGACCCGAACCATTTCCAAGGTTAAAAGTAGAACCCATATCATTGGAATGACCAATAGCAACTGAAATGGCCAATGAAACAAAATACTTCCAACAAGCAATAAGTAAAATAATCCGCCCCAGACAAGTGCAATTCTCCTCAAAGATTTCCTCAGATTGGGAAGCACCATGCGAATAAATTCCTGTAAACCCTTGATTGCAAAAAATCCAAATAAAACAGAGAACATGTAAGGACCCGCAAATGCAGATCCAATAACTACAATGCTAAATACAAAACCTACTATAGATCTAGTCGCTAGATTACTCATTGGTTGAACCACCATCTATTTTATCGTTGTCTAAATCGAAATGGAATCCGTCATTCTTTGCCTCCTCATCTTTCGATTCCTCAGAACTAAAACCACTTTCCTCTTCAATGGTGTTTGCAACAGCCTCAATCTTCAAACCGGCGTCTTTCTCTGCTTGGTCTATTTGAGATTGGCGGTCTATGTATGGTCGAACACCAAGTATACGTTCTAAATCTTCTTTGAAAATAACTTCCTTCTCAAGTAATAGGGCAGCTAATTCATCCAATTGACCTCGGTGTGCAGCTATTAAATCAATTGCACGCGCATAGGACTTTTCTATAATAATACTCACCTCTTCATCTATAATACGCGCCGTTTCATCACTGTATGGCTTTGTAAAACCACTCTCACCTGAACTATCATAATAGCTTCTATTTCCAATGCGTTCATTGAGTCCGTATATGGAAACCATTGCATAACCTTGTTTGGTTACTTTCTCCAAATCAGATAAGGCTCCTGTTGAAATTTTACCAAAAACAACCTGTTCAGCTGCTCTCCCCCCAAGCGTTGCGCACATTTCATCTAGGATTTGATCGGTAGTTGTAATTTGACGTTCTTCTGGTAAATACCATGCGGCTCCGAGCGATCTGCCGCGTGGCACAATTGTAACCTTTACCAATGGAGAAGCAAATTCCAACAACCACGAAACCAAGGCATGTCCCGATTCATGATAGGCAATTGCCTTTTTCTCGTCGGGTGTTGTTATTTTATTTTTCTTTTCAAGACCACCAATGATGCGGTCTACTGCATTTAAGAAATCTTGCTTTTCTACAACACTTGCACCACGACGTGCGGCTATCAGTGCTGCTTCATTACAAATATTGGCAATATCCGCTCCCGAGAATCCGGGAGTCTGACGAGCCAAAAACTCAACATCAACTGTTGGATCTGTTTTTACATTCTTCAAATGAACATTAAACACTTCTACCCGTTCCTTCATATCGGGCATATCCACATAAATTTGTCTATCGAACCTTCCAGCGCGTAGAAGTGCCTTATCTAGAATATCAGCCCTGTTCGTCGCCGCCAAAATGATAATACCTGAATTCGTACCGAAACCATCCATCTCGGTTAAGAGTTGATTCAGTGTATTCTCGCGTTCATCATTACTACCATAATTCAAATTTTTTGAACGGGCTCTTCCAATCGCATCAATCTCATCAATGAATATAATTGCAGGCGATTTCTCTTTCGCTTGTCTGAATAAATCACGAACTCGGCTTGCACCAACCCCAACAAACATTTCAACAAAATCTGAACCTGACAACGAAAAGAATGGAACCTGTGCCTCACCTGCTACAGCTTTAGCCAATAACGTTTTACCCGTCCCCGGAGGTCCTACCAAAAGAGCTCCCTTTGGTATTTTCGCACCAAGCTCTGTATATTTTTTGGGGTTTTTAAGAAAATCTACAATCTCTTGAACCTCCTGTTTTGCTCCCTCTAAGCCAGCAACATCCCTAAACGTGATATTCGTTCCTTTTCCCTTTTCAAACAATTGAGCCCTTGACTTTCCAATATTGAAAATTTGACCACCGCCACCACCGCCACCAGACATTCTTCTCATGATGAAGGTCCATGCTGCAATCATTACTCCCAAGGCAATTAACCACCAAATTAAACTTTGTGCTGTTTCGTTCGGAGGTTGATATCGCATTTCAAATCCATTTGAAGAAGACAAGGAATACAATTCCTCCACGAAGTGATCACTCGGCGGAATATTGAACCAAAACTCTCCGTTCGATTGAGACCCCATAACACTTTTTGCTTCTGGGTACTGACCTTTCAATGAAGATTTACCCTGATCATTCAAAAAAACCACTCCCTGAGTACCGTTGTATTCAATTCGTGTGATTAGCTTTCCCTCAGCCCAAGATTTTACTTGAGCATAATTGGCCTCAGCACCTTCAGACCCTCCATTGAATACCATCAGTACAATTAGCACTACGGCTATGATTGCGTAAATCCAATAGAAATTAAAACCGCTTTTCCCTGAGCCCCCTTGAGGATTACCCTGATTTTTATTATTCATCTTTTTTCTTTCTCGTTGTTTTCTTTTTCATTTTCCACTCTTTTGCATCTGACCACAATTCTTCCAAATTGTAATGTGCACGCACTGGCTCGTAAAAAATATGAACCACTATAGTGAAATAATCCATTAATACCCATTGTGCATTTCTCACCCCTTCTACTTTTCTGTCGTACTGAAAGAGCTAGGGCACAGTATGGTGTGGTGCCGTGGTGCAACAAGGGCTTCCGTGGTGCAACAAGGGCTGCCGTGGTGCACCAAGGGCTGACGTGCACGTTTTCCTTGCACGAGACGCCTATTCTAACGATCAAGCACCAAGTCTGGATCCACCACTTCTCCAGCTTTCGGATCCACCACTTCTCCAGCTTTCAGTAGTAGTGGTAGTAGTA
>JBJTWB010000210.1:0-3812 GCA_046081505.1 Bacteroidota bacterium
TCCAACGAAACAACTTGACTTTGAATTGGAAATGGCTTTTATCACCTTCGATGGCAAGCCCATGGGCGAGCGCATTTCAACCAATGAAGCTGATGATTATATATTTGGAATGGTCCTTTTTAATGATTGGAGTGCAAGAGATATTCAACGTTGGGAATATGTGCCACTTGGTCCGTTTTTAGCGAAGAATTTTGCATCGACCGTTTCGCCATGGGTGGTTACGCTTGATGCCCTTGAACCTTTCAGAACGCTAGGTCCGCTGCAAGATCCAGAGGTGCTTCCGTATTTGCAGTACACCGGAATAAAGAATATTGATATCAATCTGCAAGTTGCCATTCAACCTGAAAATGGAAATGAAGTTGTTGTTTCCAACAGCAATTACAAGCACATGTATTGGAACATGAATCAACAACTCGCGCATCATACCGTTGGCGGATGCAACATGCGTTGTGGTGACATGTTGGCTTCAGGAACCATCTCAGGTCCAACTGAAGGTTCTTTTGGAAGCATGCTAGAAATTGCATGGAAAGGAACAAAACCAGTCGATATGGGAAATGGAACAACTCGAAACTTCATTCATGACGGTGATGTAGTGGTTCTTCGTGGTTATGCTGAACAAGAAGGAATAAAAGTTGGTTTTGGTGAGTGTAGTGGGAAAGTCTTGCCCGCGAAAGACTAGTATGACAAATGAACAAATTGAAATTCTCGGTGCTCGCGAGAATAATTTAAAAAATATTGATTTAACCATTCCTCGTGATCAACTGGTTGTGATAACCGGTCTGTCTGGAAGCGGAAAATCATCCCTAGCCTTTGACACCCTATACGCAGAAGGCCAACGCAGGTACATGGAAACCTTCAATGCTTATGCAAGGCAATTCTTGGGTGAAATGGAGCGACCTGATGTTGACAAGGTAAACGGACTTTCTCCGGTCATTTCCATTGAGCAAAAAACGGTCAGCAGAAATCCCCGATCTACTGTAGGTACCATCACCGAGGTGTATGACTTTATGCGCCTTCTTTTTGCTCGTGCCTCTACCGCATACAGCCCTGCAACAGGCAAAGCCATGGTTAAATTTTCAGAAGAACAATTGGTAGAGAAAATAACCAAGGATTTTTCAGGAAAGAAAATTGCCATTTTAGCTCCTCTGGTTAAAGCTCGAAAAGGGCATTACAGAGAACTTTTCGAACAACTCATGAAACAAGGATATGTTCGTGTTCGTGTGAATGGTGAACTGAAGGAAATGGTTAAAGACATGAAGTTGGACCGATACAAAATTCACGACATTGAATTGGTTGTAGATCGAATGAAAGTAGATAAAGAAACCACACCCCGTCTCAAGTCAACATTGAAAACAGCCCTGAAAATGGGCAAGGGCGATGTACAAGTGCTCAACTTAGATTCCGACGCACATTGGCATTTTTCTAAAAATTTAATTTGTCCCACCTCAGGCATTTCACTTCCCGAACCCGAACCCAACCTCTTTTCGTTCAATTCGCCCTATGGAGCTTGTTCGTATTGCAGTGGTCTAGGTGAAGTGGTTGAAATTGATATGAGTAAACTCATTCCAGACCTTTCGAAAAGCGTGAAGCAAGGTGGAATTGTTCCTTTAGGTGAGAATAAAAACGGATGGATTCATCAGCAAGTAGATGCTATTTTAAAACAGTATGGTGCCTCTTCGAAAACGCCTTTGAAGGAAGTAGACGATACTGCCATTCAGGTCATTTTATACGGTACCGATGATAAAATAGAAGTTGAGCTTTCAGGGGGAATGAAAATGAATACCCGATATGAAGGTCTTATTGCATACATCGAAAGACATGCCGAAGAAGATGGAAGTGCCTCAGTTCGCAAGTGGGCGGAAAGTTTCATGAATAAAAAAGCTTGTCCTACCTGCAATGGAAGCCGATTGAAAGAGGCCTCGCAAAATTTTAAAATTAACAAAGCAACCATTGACCAACTCGCTCATTTGAGTATTGAAAAATTGAGTCTGTGGTTTGAACAGGTAGACGGAAGTTTTGATACCAAGCAATTGCGCATTGCTAAAGAACCACTGAAGGAAATTCGAGATCGACTTTCGTTTTTAAATAACGTGGGATTGGGTTATTTGAATCTAAATCGAAGTGCGAAAACATTAAGCGGTGGGGAAGCACAGCGCATTCGACTGGCCACCCAAATTGGCTCGCAATTGGTGGGTGTTTTGTATATTCTCGACGAACCAAGTATTGGTCTTCATCAACGTGATAATGAAAAGCTCATTCGCTCATTGAAAACATTGCGCGATGGCGGAAATAGTGTCATTGTAGTAGAGCATGACAAAGACATGATGCTCGAAAGCGATTATATTGTTGACATTGGACCAGGAGCCGGCGTGAATGGTGGAAAGGTCATTGCCCAAGGAAAACCTACTTCGTTTTTAAAACAAGGAAGCATCACCGCAGATTACCTCAGCGGTAAGAAGGGCATTGTACTTCCCAATACAAGAAGAAAAGGATCTGGAAAATTTTTACAACTCGAAGGGGCTTCCGGACATAACCTCAAGGGTGAAGGTATTCAAATACCTTTGGGTACACTCACTGTTGTGACGGGTGTAAGTGGAAGTGGCAAATCTTCGTTGATAAGCCACACGCTGTATCCAATTTTAAGCGCACACTTTTACAACAGCCAGCGCAAACCATTGCCATATAAAAAAGTGAAAGGACTTGAGCATTTAGATAAAGTGATTGAAATAGACCAAAGTCCTATTGGCAGAACACCACGCAGCAATCCCAGCACATATACAGGTATTTTTACAGACATTCGCAGCTTATTTGCAAGCGTACCTGAAGCTCGAATTCGGGGGTATCAACCGGGTAGATTTTCATTTAATGTTTCGGGGGGAAGATGTGAAACGTGCAAAGGAGGCGGACTGAAATTGGTGGAAATGAATTTTCTTCCCGACGTTTATGTGGAGTGCGAAAGTTGCAACGGCAAAAGGTATAACCGCGAAACCTTAGAAATTTATTACAATGGCAAGAACATCAGCGATGTGTTGAATATGACCATTGAACAAGCAGTTCACTTCTTCGAAAATTATAGAAACATTCACAATACGTTGAAGACATTGAATGATGTTGGACTCGGATATCTTACGTTGGGTCAGCACAGCACTACCTTAAGCGGTGGGGAGGCACAGCGCGTGAAATTATCTACTGAACTCAGCAAACGTGATACAGGCAAAACCATTTATATTTTAGATGAACCCACCACGGGACTTCATTTCCAAGATGTTGAATTGTTGCTCAATGTTTTGAATCGATTGGTAGAGAAGGGGAACACCGTGTTGGTTATTGAACATAATATGGATGTTATAAAAAGTGCCGATTTCATTTTAGACATGGGTCCTGAAGGTGGTGAGGGGGGCGGAAACGTTGTAGCAACAGGCACGCCAGAGCTAGTTGCCAAATCGAAGAAAAGTATTACAGGAAAGTTCTTGCAACGCGAGCTTTGATTTCAATTTTTTTCTAGAAGCACATTCAAGCAGACTTTTTCAGAATTCAACACCGAAGAGAACATGCGCGAATATCTTGGTGCTGATCTTCAGCGTGATATTCTCATGCGATTGGTGTTGAACTGAAAATTGTTAGAACCATAGTCCAAGACCCACGAAAAGTATTCCTCGGAGAGATTCGCTAAAAAGTGATTCGTGTTTCACACATACTTCCATTGACTTTGAATTATTCTCTATTTTTATAAAAAATAATTTTGTGAATAGAATTAAAGACGCGGTAAGGGAGCTACTCATATTTCTTCATTTCGATTTAACAAAAAATTT
>JBJTWB010000211.1:0-5690 GCA_046081505.1 Bacteroidota bacterium
TGCGCCTTCAAAATATTTGTGTGTTAAGACAAAAACGCGATTCACAAAATTTCCTACAATATCAGCTAATTCGTTATTCACGCGATCTTTGAAATCAGTCCACGTGAATTCACTATCCTTCTGCTCTGGCATAATTGAAGCGAGAACATAACGCATCTCATCTTGTCTGTTAGGAAAATCTTCGAGGTATTCATGTAACCAAACTGCCCAATTTCGAGAGGTTGAAATTTTATCTCCTTCCAAATTCATGAATTCGTTGGCAGGTACATTTTTCGGAAGTATGAAATCTCCGTGTGCCTTCAAAATTATTGGAAAAATAATGCAGTGAAAAACAATGTTATCCTTCCCAATAAAATGAACCAATTGTGTGTCGTCTTTTTTCCAATAGTCTTCCCAATTCTTGCCTTGTTTTTCCGCCCATACTTTGGTATTGGTGATGTAGCCAATTGGCGCATCTAGCCATACATACAGCACTTTACCATCTTCTCCTGGGACAGGCACACCCCAATCTAAATCGCGTGTCATAGCCCGAGCTTGTAAACCACCGTCGACCCAACTCAAACATTGGCCAACTACATGAGATTTCCATTGATTCGGATCATGATGCACTTCACCATTTAATATGCCCTTCTCAATAAATTCTCGAATCCAATCGCTGTGGTTTTGCATGGGCAAATACCAATGCGTTGTCTCGCGCAGAACAGGTGCTTTACCGCTTAAGGTTGAGACTGGATGTATTAATTCAGTTGGACTCAAAGCAGATCCACATTTTTCACACTGATCACCATATGCTTTTTCACTTGAGCATTTCGGACAAGTTCCAGTAATGTATCTATCGGCTAAAAACTGCTGAGCCTCCTCATCAAAATATTGTTCCGTAGTATGCGTTTCAAAAACACCTTGTTCTTTCAATTTTGAAAAAACAGATTGACTCATTTCTATGTGTTCTGCTGAAGAGGTTCTGTAATACTCATCGAACTCAATACCAAAGTCAGCAAATGCTTTTCCCATGAGGGCGTGATAAAAATCTACGATCTCACGCGGGGATTTACCCTCTTTTTTCGCTCGCAACGTAATGGCTGCGCCATGTTCATCTGATCCACAAATGAAGGCCACGTCTTTTTGGTTCGCTTTCAAATAGCGAACATAAATATCTGCAGGTAAATAAGCTCCGGCAATGTGTCCAATGTGAATGGGTCCATTGGCGTATGGCAGCGCTGAGGTAACTAAATATCTTTTTGGTGTCATCATTTTTCCTTATTAGGCTGAAAAATTTCCGAATTTCGCAGTCAAAGATAACTCGAATGTTACCACCTTTTTTGAATACCGGAGATACAATTGGAATTGCTGCAACTGCCAGATACCTCACAAGCGAACAATGGAAATTTGCCAACCAAGAAATTGAGTCTTGGGGATTAAAAATTCTTATCGCAGAAAATGTATTTCAAAGCCATGCCCAACTTGCGGGGAATGAAACTGAGCGCACCAATTCTTTTTTGAGTTTATGGAACAACCCGGAAGTGAAAGCAATCATTATTGCGAGAGGTGGTTATGGAACTGTTCATACCGTTGATTCAATTCTTCCTCAGCTCGATGGTAGAAAATGGGTTTGTGGATACAGCGATGTAACGGTGCTACTTAACGCCATTACAAATAAGGGTGTGGCCGGGATTCATTCCACAATGCCAATATCTTTTGAACACGCAACGCATGAGGCTCTATCCACATTGAGACAAGCCCTTTTTGGAGAGTTAAAAAATATTTCTTGGGAAACAAAAAATGCGCATAATGGATGCGTTGAAGGGGAAATTGTTGGTGGAAATCTATCTGTAATCTACAGTCAATTGGGTTCATCAACGCAACTTCAATCAAAAGATAAAATCATTTTTTTAGAAGACGTAGATGAAATGTTGTATCATTTGGATCGCATGCTCATGGGACTGTTGCGAGCTGGCGTTTTTCAAGGAGCAAAAGGAATTGTTTTTGGTGGATTCACACAGCTAAAAGACAATACAACTGAATTCGGATTTTCTACTGACAATCCATGGGGAAAATCATGGGAAGAAGTCGTAATGCATCGGCTACAACATCTTAAAATTCCAATGATTTTCGATTTTCCAGCAGGTCATATGGAAGACAATAGAGCCTTTTACATGGGACGAAAAAGCAGTCTCTCTTGGGGAAAGGATAACGCTCAATTGTCATGGTCTTAATTATTTTAAATGAATAACTCACTACATTTGCGTAGTTCGTGTAAAAAATACACTAAGTATGGCGGGAGAGAAATTTAAATTCTCATCAGATGAATACCTAAACTTCAAACTTATTGGAATGCGTTCTGATGAGAAGGGCTTTCGACTTGCTTGGTTATTGAACAAAACATTGTTATGGGATTTGGAGTTAAGTCATGAAGTTGAGGTTACACAAAAAAACAATGTTTCGAAACATGATGTATACGCCATAAAAGGCGAAGAAAATGAATTACAATTACACCTCATAGCGAATCGTTCATTGCAAGGTATGTTACTACCTGAATACCATCAGATGGATTATTTCCTAAAAATTGAACACAGTTCTGAGGGGTACATTTCGGAATTAATATCCGAATTAAGAAAACTTGAAGAAGTGACCGGGGCATTTGAAATTCAAACAGAAGGTTTAAAAAATATTGAACGATTTATATTCGATTAAGATGACAAGAAAAACAAAAATAGTTGCTACCATAGGCCCAACGTCTTCTAGCAAAGAAGTACTTAAAGCTATGATTGCAGAAGGATTAAATGTTGTTAGACTAAATTTTTCTCACGGTACTCATGCAGACCATGAAGCGGTTGTAAAAGCGGTGCGTGAAATTGATGCGGAATTGGGAATTAATACTTCATTGCTTGCTGATTTGCAAGGTCCAAAACTTCGTGTAGGGGAAATGGAAAACAACGGTGTAATGCTTGAAACAGGAAGTCAGGTGACCATTACAACAGAAAAACAAATTGGAACATCACAATTCATATATACCAACTACAGTTCTTTTCCAGCCGATGTAAAAACAGGAGAACGCGTGCTTATGGACGACGGAAAATTAGTTGTTCGCATCATAACAACAGATGGAAAAAAAGAAGTGAAATGTGAAGTGGATCAAGGCGGAATTCTATCATCAAAAAAAGGATTAAATCTTCCAGAAACCAAAGTATCTCTACCTTCTCTTTCAGAAAAAGATTTAGCTGATTTGGATTTCGCTTTGAGTATGAACGTGGATTGGATAGGATTATCATTCGTTCGCAATTCAAAAGATGTTTATCTGCTCAAAGAAATCATTGAAAAAAATGGAAAACACGCTAAAGTTATCGCGAAGATTGAAAAACCGGAGGCACTTGATGACATTGATGAGATTGTAAAAGCTACAGATGCAGTAATGGTAGCTCGGGGCGATTTAGGAGTTGAAATTCCAATTGAACAGGTTCCACTTGCCCAAAAGATGATTGTAAAAAAATGTGTAGAAAGTGCAAAGCCCGTTATTGTTGCAACACAAATGATGGAGAGCATGATTACCAATCTTTCTCCCACTCGTGCCGAAGTTACAGACGTTGCTAATGCGGTAATTGATGGGGCAGATGCTGTCATGTTAAGCGGAGAAACCAGTGTAGGTGCTCATCCCGTTGCGGCTATTCGCATGATGTCGAATATCATCATAGAAGCAGAAAAATACCCAGGAATGTATTACTTGGAAGAAGCGCCTATGGAGTTAGATGAAAATAGGTTCATAACGGATAGTATATGCTTCAGCGCATGCCGTGTTGCTAAAAGAACTTCAGCCACTGGAGTTGCAACCATGTCATTTAGCGGTTATACCGGCTATAAACTCTCAAGCTGGAGACCAAGAGCTAACATCTTTGTTTTTACCGGAAATAAAAAAATACTTTCGCAGTTGAGCTTGGTTTGGGGAGTCAAAGCTTTTTACTATGATAAGATGGTGAGTACGGATCAAACCATTGCCGATATTCGATACATATTAAAAAAGAACGGATACATTCATGAAGGTGATTTCCTCATTAACATTGCCTCTATGCCAATTTCAGAGCAAGGCATGACCAATATGATAAAACTTAGTCGAATATAAACTCGGGGTTTCCTTGTAAACCGCCAGTATGAAAAATTAAAACCGAACCTTCGTTCGGTTTTTTCATTTGCTTCATTTGAAAAAACATCTTCGAGGTGTATACCATATCTGTTGGCAATTGCATATCTGAATTCAATTCTTTCATAAAATCAATGAGTATGGGTTGCTGCTTTCCGAAACCACCAAAATACTTGTCATCATAAATTAGACATTTCTGCATGCAGTCTTCAACGGCTTCTTCGTCATGAAAAAACCACCTTAACCGGGTCCTAATTTCATTTTCTACACTCGCCTTTCCTTTTATGGCACCAAATACATGAACTTTTACATGCTCAGGAGCCTGAATCAACAAGGCGGCCGCTGTAGTTCCGGTTCCACTGCAAACCAACCAATGATTATAAAACCCATCACCATCACTAACCATTTCCATGGCTCCATTCAATCCTAAATAATTACTTCCTCCTTCTGGTATCAAATAGGCACCTGGCCATTTTTCATAAATCCACATTTTCATTTCCTCTGATTCTTTGTCGGAATATTCAGATCTTGAAATAAAAAAAAGTGCCACACCTTTTTCTTCCAAAAAGCGTAATGTTGATGAAAGAACAGGCGGCCTTTCACCCCTTACAATGGCTATACAAGGCAAGTTGTGATATGCGCTGAGTGCGGCAAACGCGTGCAAATGATTGCTATATGCTCCACCAAAAGTCACAAGACACGAAGCCTCTCTTCGTACAGCCTCCTGTAAATTGTACTTCAACTTAAACCACTTATTTCCGTTGATCTCTGCATGCATTTGATCAAAACGTTTAACAGTGCATTCACCCCAGTGATAATAGTCAATCTTTTGAAGTTGAACTTCTTCAAAAAAAAGTGGTTTGTTGAATAGAAAATTTGACATATTCGCAGGATGTGTGAAAACGAAAAAGCAAAAATAGAGGGAGAAGACTATTATCGTAGTCCTGAAGGCTTTATCATTTTTACTGAAGCCTTTCACTTGAAGCGCGGTTATTGTTGTCAAAGCGGTTGCAAACACTGTCCGTTCGGATTTGATAAAAAGACAGGTAAATTCAAGTAATTTCGCAGATAAACTTAACCATGCGGAAAATCTGTACTTCCTTATTTTTCTTATCTCTATTCCTGCATTCAAACCAGAACCATGCGCAAAGTATAGATAGTATCAAGGTGAGTGGTTTTCTTGAAGTCTATTTTGGAAAAGATCAGGTCATTTGGAACAACCACAGCCGCCCGAACTTCTTATACAGTCATACCGCAACAGATCACGTGGCTTTGAATACCGCGGTATTCGAATTGAAATCTTACAGCAAACGCATCAACACCCACCTCGCATTGGTTGAAGGAACCTACGCCAACAAAGTCACCTCAGCAGAACCTACAGGTTTCGGAGCCCTTTACCTTGCCAATATTTCTTTAGCATTGGATCAAGCTAAAAATTGCTGGTTAACTGCTGGTATATTCCCTTCTCATATTGGATTAGAAACAGCAATTGGATTAAATAATGTCTCTCTTACTCGAAGTCTAGCTGCTGAAAATTCGCCCTATTATGAAAGTGGAG
>JBJTWB010000212.1:0-3726 GCA_046081505.1 Bacteroidota bacterium
GTATCGTTAGGTGGAAATTTACTGCTTGACATTGGCCCAAAAGCGGACGGCACTTTTCCCAAGCAAGTGCACCATGTCTTGGAAGAAGCGGGAAACTGGCTGAATCACTACGGCGCTGCGATTTACGGAACACGCGCTGGCTTGCCTAAAGAATATTGCGAATTCCCAACCACCACCAGTGCAAACGGACATACCCTATTTGTTTTTGTCCCAAAAGGCGTTGAAACAGTATATATGAAAGGACTTCTTCCCAAAATAAAATCGGCCTTTTATCTCGACAACGATGCGCGAGTTGCCTATGAAATCATCGGTAAAATCTCATGGAGTTCACATCCTGGATTGATTTCGTTGAAAACTTCTGGAAACGGCCCAACTCCCTATGCTCGTGTAATAGCAATAGACCTTGAAGAAAGCATCTTTGACAACACAGGAAAAATGAAGTTAGACGAGTTGAAATAAACTATCTTCGCGCAAGTATTTTAAAAGCATTCTATGTCAAACGCGTCAACGCAAATTGCAACCCTTGAGCAGGCTCAAGATATGGGACTTCGTCCGGAAGAATTTGAAAAAATAAAAGAAATACTTGGTCGCACTCCGAACTTTACGGAAATGTGCGTTTACTCCGTTATGTGGAGCGAACACTGCAGCTACAAAAACAGTATTGTTTGGTTAAAAACCTTGCCCAAAGATGGACCGCATATGCTCGTAAAAGCAGGTGAGGAAAATGCAGGGCTAGTTGATATTGGTGATGGCATTGGATGCGCTTTTAAAATTGAGTCACACAATCACCCAAGTGCACTTGAACCCTATCAAGGTGCTGCAACAGGTGTAGGTGGAATTAACCGCGATATTTTCACAATGGGAGCACGCCCCATTGCGCAATTGAACTCGTTGCGATTTGGAAAACTTGAAAATCCAAAAACAAAGTGGTTGTTAAGCGGTGTAGTGAAAGGGATTGGAGATTATGGAAATGCCTTTGGAATTCCCACAGTTGGTGGAGAAGTTTTTTTCGATGAAAGCTATCAGGTGAATCCTTTGGTGAATGCCATGTCTGTGGGTATTGTAGACAGCAAGCGCATTATTTCCTCAAAGGCAAGAGGTGTTGGAAATCCGGTATTCATTGTTGGATCCGCAACAGGAAAAGATGGAATTAAAGGTGCATCATTCGCTTCAAAAGACATTACAGCAGAATCGGCAAAAGATTTACCAAGCGTTCAGGTTGGCGATCCTTTTCAAGAGAAACTATTGTTAGAAGCTACCATGGAATTGGCACAAACAGATGCCATTGCTGGAATGCAAGATATGGGTGCCGCTGGAATTACATGTTCCACCTCGGAAATGAGCGCTGGTGGCGGGGTTGGAATGGACATTCATTTAGATAAAGTACCAACACGACAAGCAGACATGCAGCCTTTTGAAATTTTGTTGAGTGAGTCTCAAGAACGCATGCTCATTGTCATTAAAAAAGGTCACGAAGCTGAAGTGCAAGCTATTTTCGAAAAATGGGATTTACATGCTGAAGAAATTGGAATAGTTACCGAAGGACCATTTGTTCGATACTACATGAACAATGAATTGGTAAGTGAAATTCCAGCTGAAAGTTTGGTTCTTGGAGGTGGTGCACCGGTATACCAAAGAGAATACAAAGAGCCTGCATACTACGCTGAATCAAAAAAATTCAAACTTGAAGATGTTGCCGAGCCGAAAGATTATGTTGTTGCAGCAAGACAACTCGTAGCTCAACCCAATATTGCCAGTAAACGTTGGATTTACAATCAATATGACAGCATGGTTGGTACAGTAAACATGTCTACCAACAGACCAAGCGATGCGGCCATTGTAAATATTAAAGGAACAAACAAAGCCATTGTTCTTACCGTTGATTGCAACGGCCGTTATGTGAATGCCGACCCTGAAATTGGTTGTCAAATTGCCGTCTCTGAAGCCGCTAGAAATATTGTTTGCTCGGGTGGAGAACCATCTGCAATTACAAATTGCTTGAACTTTGGAAATCCGTATAATCCGGAAGTCTATTGGCAATTTGTTGGGGCTATTAAAGGAATGAGTGCGGCTTGCACGAAGTTTCAAACTCCCGTCACAGGTGGAAATGTAAGTTTCTACAACCAAACAGCCCATGCCGATGGAACAGCAGCTCCGGTGTTTCCAACTCCAACTATAGGTATGTTAGGTGTTATGAAAGACAAGAGCTTGCAAATGACACTCGATTTCAAATACAAAGGAGATCTCATTTATTTGCTTGGTGTAACGAAAAACGAACTCAATTCAAGCGAGTATTTGGCAAATATTTTAGGAGTTAAAAACTCACCTGCTCCTTCATTTGATTTAGAAGAAGAATTCCAACTTCAACAATGCATCAAAGGATTAATCAAAAATAGCTTCATCAACGCAGCGCATGATGTAAGTGATGGTGGACTCTTTACAACGCTTGTAGAAATGGCCTTGCCGAATGAGCTTGGGTTTGATATCATTACAGACAGTGAAATTCGCAAAGATGCGTTTCTCTTTGGTGAATCTCAGAGTAGAGTTGTTGTAGCATTGCAAGAAGAAGATGAAGCAAGGTTCATTGACCACATCAACGAAATGGGAATTCAAGGTCTTTTATTGGGACATGTGACTAAAGGTCGCTGCACCGTTGATGAACAAAACTTTGGAATGATTACAGATTATGGTGATCTTTACAATACTGCAATTGAAAAAGAAATGACGCAATAACAATGAAATCGTTTTTCCTGTTCCTAAAGTCAAAAAAAGGTTTAAAAAACATAGCCTTGGTGCTTGCAGTGAATATTGCACTCATTGCGGTGGTTTATTTTTCTCTAGCCTGGTACACTAAACATGGAGAGGCCATTGAAGTTCCAGATTTGACAGGAAAAACGGAAGCGGAAATCAAAGTCATTCTCGAAGATCTTGATTTGGAATACGTAATTACTGATAGTCTGTTTAACAAAGAAGCCGTCCCGGGCAGCATTCGAGATCAAAGCCCCAAACCAGGCAGTAAAGTCAAAGCGGGAAGAACCGTGTTTGTAAGTATTTTCATGAAGCAGCCTCCAATGATACAAATCAATGTAAAAGAAGGAGACCACATTCAAATTGCAACGCTGCGCCTGTTGAACAAAGGAATTAATTTCAACATTAAATATGCCCCCAATAACTCCATGGTGGGTGTAGTCATGAAGGTAGAATACAACGGCATGCCCTTGGGCTACATGGACCGTGTTCGCCATGGAGAAACCATTACACTTACCGTAGGACAAAGTGTCGACGATCGTATTCCTGTGCCCAATTTGTTTGGTATGAATTACCGAGACGCAATCAATCACTTAAACAGTTTGAATTTAACCGGACAAGGTTTTTTTGATCCTCCTGCTACAAGCAACGTTGATAGCTCATTGTATCACGTATGCAAACAAGAACCAAAATATTCATCACAAAGTGCCCCCATACAAGCGGGATCATTTGTTGATTTCTGGCTAAGCAAAGAACCGTGCACAATAGACACCCTGGTAAATTCGTTCGATGAGCCAACAGATCTTTTCCAAGAATAAGCTTATGAATGCATTTCTGCGACTGCTCTTTGTCAGCGTGCTCATCACAACTGAAATTTACACCACTGCTCAAGAAAGAGAGTATCCTCGTAAATTCAATGTAGCCAAGGAAAAAGGAAGAACGAAGCACACAGTGAAAGGCGGCATAGTTAATTTGAAT
>JBJTWB010000213.1:0-7040 GCA_046081505.1 Bacteroidota bacterium
ACCCAGCGAAAGGCGTCCCAAAATTTGTGCTTATCTGCTTCTATCATTGCTGTGAATGTACAATCATTTCACCAAATGTTTTTTTCAGTCAATACGTCAGACACCTTAACAATGAAGTGTGAATAACTGCTATTCTAGTCAGATTCACGAGGATTGGCATAAGCTAGATTTGACCACATCAAAAAAGCCCCTATGAGTCAATCTGACCTTCATGCGTTAATTAAACTTTTAGACGACCCCAACGAAGATGTTTTTCAGGCTGTACAAACAGCCCTTGAAGAAAAAGGTGAGTCTATTATTCATACGCTTGAAGACCATTACATGCTCATTGATGCGGATAATCTTGCAACCCAACGTTTGGCACATTTAATTGAGAAAATTCAATACACCTCAAGCTACGAACAGCTAAAATCATGGAAACAAGGTGATCAAAATTTATTGGAAGGCATTCTTATTCTCAACAAATATCACCAACGTAATATTCCTTCTGAAGAGATTACCTACCAATTCTCGCGCATTCGACAAGACATTTGGTTGGAATTAAATGATCGATTAACACCTCTAGAAAACATCAAGGTTTTAAACCACATTCTCTTCAAACTCCTTGGATTCACAGGCGTTTCAAATGAATTGACCACCGCTCCGCATTCATTGCATGACACACTTGTTACCAAAACAGGTACCCCACTTAGTTTAGGAACGCTTTATTTATTGCTTGCTCAAAGTTTAGATATTCCAATCTATGGTGTTAATCTTCCAGGGCATTTTATTTTGTGTTATGTTGAAGAAATGCCTGAATGGTTATTGCCAGATGATGCAACAGACAACAGAGAAATTTTATTCTATGTTAATCCGTATGCGGGTGGAACCATTCTCGACCATGAAGAAGTTGAACAATTTATCTTAAATCAACACCTGCCCTTAGACCCTCATTTTTTTGAGGCGTGCAGCAATCGCGATATCCTCATTCGTCATCTCAATGCATTCAGCCATCATAACATTGCGTTGAATCAAGCCGATAAAGTGAGACAGCTTCAAGTGCTACTCAGTTTACTTCTTGAATTGGAAGATTAATCACAAATAATAGTCTTCACATAATTTCGTGTATTCAGCTGTTCTTGATTTATCATCTTCATACAAAACTAGTTTTGACTCACTCGTCGGTTTTTTACCGTTTGGTTGAAACTCCAATAACAATCGAATTGGACTTTCATCCTTTTCAAATGAATACACTTCACATCTTCGAGTCATGGCAAAGCCCACTTGATGAGCAGAAGTAATCCATTTTTGCGAATCAATATAGGGAATGATGATGCTCACCTTCTCTGTCAAATCAAACGCTTTTCTCCAAAATTTTTCAATCCATTTTGCATTTAGGTGCCTTGCTTGATTGCGAGTCTCATTGGGTGCATTTAAGGATTGAATAAAAAAAGGTGGGTTAGAAACTATTCCCTCAAATTTTTCAGAGGTTGACCAATCAAAAAAATCAACACCAATGAACGCGGGTTTTTTATCAAAAGGCAGTGCTTTAGCGTTTTCAATTGATTCTAAAATTGAATCTTGGTGTATATCAAGACCAATTGCAATTGCGCCGCGCTGAGCCAGCATGCAAGAAATGACACCACAACCAGAACCAACTTCCAAAATTGCGTCTCCTTCTTCAACCTTACACCATGCTCCCAGCAATACCGCATCGGTCCCCACTTTCATGGAAGAATGCTGATGATGTAAAGAAAACTTTTTAAAATGAAACTGGCTCATTCCTCGCGTGAAGACCAAGGTTTGTACGTTGAATGGTCATTATTTTTTCGATCAGCTGGAACCTCACGCAAAGGCTCACATGCTCGCAATGATTCTCTACACTCTTGGGGTAATCGCTGATACCAGCCGGTACCCTCTGTTTTCCATTGCAACATGGCGTCACTCACATTCTTTACAACCCGAGCGGGATTACCAACCGCTACAGAGCGACTTGGTATAATCATTTTAGCAGGTACAAAAGTTAACGCGCCAATGATACATTCATCTTCAATAATGGCATCGTCCATTAACACTGCGTTCATTCCAACAAGGCAGTTTGCACCAACTTGAGCGCCATGAATAATGGCACCATGACCAATATGTGCACCTGGTTTTAAAACTACGGTTGTTCCAGGGAACATGTGTATGGTACAATTCTCTTGCACATTGCAGCCATCAGAAATGATAATTTGTCCCCAGTCTCCGCGAATGGCAGCGCCAGGGCCAATGTAAACATCCTTACCAATGATTACATTTCCTGTAACAGTTGCATTGGGATGAACAAAAGCCGATTCATGCACAACCGGAATCATTCCATTGAATTCAAAAATATTTGCCATGTCTAAACGCGTTCAAGTACTACGGCATACCCTTGTCCTACTCCAATGCACATGGTGCACAAAGCATATTTTTTGTTTGATCGAGCGAGTTGCATTGAAGCTGTTTGAACCAATCGCGCACCGCTCATTCCGAGCGGATGCCCTAGCGCAATTGCTCCTCCTTGTGGATTGATGCGCGCGTCATTGTCTTCTAATCCAAGCTGACGTGTGCATGCCAATACTTGCGCTGCAAAAGCTTCATTTAATTCCAAGATATCCATTTGATCCAAGGTTAAACCCGCGCGCTTCAAAGCCAACTTCGAGGCTTCAACCGGACCAATGCCCATGATACGCGGTTCTACTCCGCTTACGGCGGATGAGACTACGCGCGTCAATGGTGTTAATCCATTGGCTTGCAAACCATGTTCACTCGCCATTAACAATGCTGCAGCACCGTCATTTAACCCGGAGGCATTGCCTGCCGTTACCGTTCCGTTGGTTCTGAATGAAGCACGAAGTTTTGCAAGACCTTCCATGGTAGTTCCCGCTTTCGCAAATTCATCAGTATTAAAAATGATTGGGTCTCCTTTTTTAACTGGAATATTCACCGCAACAATTTCTTCTTGCAATAAAGCCAATGAAGCTGCTGCCTTTTGTTGCGACCAAAGCGCAAAAGCATCCTGATCATCGCGCGAAATATTGAACATGTCAGCCAAATTTTCAGCAGTCTCTCCCATTGCATCTATACCATACATTTCTTTCATTTTGGCATTTACAAAACGCCATCCGAAAGAACTGTCAAACATCTGCGCATCTCTACCGAAAGCCGAACTTGTTTTGGAAATAACCCAAGGTCCGCGGGTCATGTGTTCAATTCCCCCTGCAATGAATACATCTCCTTCGTTTGCATGTGAAGCGCGAGCAGCAGTTGCCACAGCGCTCATTCCAGAAGCACACAAACGATTTAGGGTTTCAGCAGGAACGGTGTGAGGAAGTCCAGCCAATAAGACCGCCATTCTTGCAACGTTACGGTTATCTTCTCCGGCCTGATTCGCGCATCCCATGTATACATCTGAAATTACCGCGGGATCAAGGTTTGGAAATTTCTTGATCAATTCCAACAAAACCATTGCAGCTAAATCATCTGCTCGAACAGGAGCAAGAGTTCCACCAAAACTTCCTATTGCGGTGCGAACACCACCAACCACGTATGCGTTCATTTTAATTCGAATTAAGCCACAAAGATGAGAAAATTCCATGAGCAAATGCATTCACTCCCAATTCGAATGTAAGTTTGTACAATGGACGAAAAGAAACCCACCATATTGGTGACTAATGATGATGGAATTACAGCAAAAGGCATCGCATCTCTCGTAGAAATAGCAAAGAAATTTGGAAACGTAGTGGTGGTTGCTTCGGACAAACCGCAAAGTGGCATGGGCCATGCCGTTTCAATTCATGGAATTTTACGCGTAACTGAAAGCACTATATTCGGCAAAGATGTGAAAGCCTTCGCATGTTCTGGCACTCCTGCTGACTGCGTGAAGTTCGGTATTTCGCAGGTCTTAAAACAAAAGCCCGATTTGGTCCTGAGTGGAATTAATCATGGAAACAACTCAGCAACAAATATTCTCTACAGTGGCACCATGTCTGCGGCGATAGAAGGTGCAATGGAGGGAGTAACAAGCATTGGATTTTCATTACTGGATTATGCTTCAGATGCTGATTTCTCAGGGGCAATGCATTTTGGATCAAAGATTATTCAAGCTACCATAAATGATACGCACCTACCCGTTGGATTTTGTTTAAACGTGAATTTCCCAAAGTGTGCAATAGAAGAAATTAAAGGAGTTAAATATTGCAGACAAGCTGAAGCGTTTTGGGACGATTGGTTTGAACATCGAAAAGACCCCGGTGGAAAAGATTATTATTGGTTAACTGGAGAATTTCACAACCACGATCAGGGAGATGACACCGATGAATTTGCGCTAGCACAAAATTACGTTTCTGTGGTGCCCGTGCAATACGACCTTACTGCTTACCACACGTTAAAACATATTCAACAATGGGAAATTTAAGAAAACATAAATTCGACCACATGCTTTGGGGAATTGCTGCGGGAATTCTCGGGGCGTGTTTTGGTTTTTTAATATTCGGCATGTTCATCGCCGCAGTTCAAGATGTTTCATTCGGAAGGTTTATTGAAACCTTGGTGGAGGGAACAGATACCTTTCACGATAAATTAGTTACCGTGAGCATTTTGATTGATGTTGTGATCTTTTTCATTATGATTCGAAAAGAATATTATGAATTCTGCAAAGGAATTTTAGCAGTGGTTATTGTCTCTGTTCCAGTGGCTGTTTACTTGTATTAAACATGAGTGACAAGTTATTTTTTATTGCTGGTGAAGCCTCTGGAGATTTACATGCTAGCAATTTGGCTGCAGCCTTACTTCGGGCCAATCCTGAATTAAAGCTCATGGGTTGGGGTGGTGAATTGATGGAACAAGAAGGTGTAGAAATTCGAAAGCATTACCGCGATCTGGCATTCATGGGTTTTTGGGAAGTTGTGAAGAACCTGAAAACCATTTTCAAAAACATTGAGCTATGTAAGCAGCAAATTAGCGAAGAGAAACCAAGCGCGCTTGTGCTCATTGACTATCCAGGATTCAACCTAAGAATTGCCAAATGGGCCAAAGAAATGGGCATTCCTGTGTACTATTACATTGCGCCTCAAATTTGGGCTTGGAAAGAAAATCGCGTGCATCAAATCAAAAAAAATGTCACAGAGCTCTTTGCTGTTTTGCCTTTCGAAAAAGAATTCTATTCCAAAAAAGGAATGGATGTTCACTTTGTAGGGCACCCCTTACTAGACGAGGTAAAAAAAAGAAAGCGACTCGAGTCCAATTCATTTCGCACCCAATTCCATCTAGATGATAGGCCTATTGTTGCGCTACTTCCGGGTAGTAGGAAGCAAGAAGTAAAACGCATGCTTGAAGTCATGCTGAAACTAGAACTGAAATACCCGAATTATCAATTCATCATTGCTGGAGCCCCTTCACTTCGCCCAGAATTTTATCAATCGTTAATTGGCGAACAAAAGACCAAACTTGTTTTTGGTGTGACTTATGATTTATTCGAGGAAGCTGAGGCTGCAATGGTTACCAGTGGGACAGCCACATTGGAAGCCGCCTTGCTCAATTGTCCCGAAGTTGTCTGTTACAAGGCAAATCCAATTTCATATTTCATTGCAAAGCAATTGGTAAAAATCAAATTCATTTCTCTTGTGAATTTATTGTTAGACAGAGAAGCTGTTCGTGAACTCATTCAATTTGAATGGAACCTCAATCAAGCAAGTCAGGAACTTGATGCGATTTTAAATGGTGGAATGAAAAGAGAACACATTCTTGCCTCGTACCAAGAACTCAGAATGAAACTTGGAGATGGCGGAGCTTCAGACAAAACGGCTCAATTGCTTCTTGAGTCCTTGGAATCCATTACCAGGCAATAGGCTGTTGCTGCGTCTGTAGCAAATAAGAATTAATTTTACCGAAAGGATTCGAACCGAAAAAACCGCGATAAGCGGCCAATGGCGAAGGGTGAGCACTTTCAATAATGAAATGTTCTTGACCTTGAATCAACGCTTTTTTTCTTCGTGCATAATCACCCCAAAGAACAAAAACCACCTGCTTGCAATTCTCAGAAATGAACGAAATTGTGGCATCGGTGAAAATTTCCCATCCCATTTTTGAATGACTGCCGGGCATATCCTTTTGAACGGTTAAGACTGAGTTTAACAAAAGCACACCTTGTTCAGCCCATTGCATTAAATCAGACGTTCTGTTTAAGTCGAATTCAAATTCCGATTCCAACTCTTTGAATATGTTCCGCAGTGAGGGCGGAATCTTCACTCCAACATTAACAGCAAATGCAAGTCCATTGGCCTCCCCTTGCCCATGATATGGATCTTGGCCTAGAATGACCACCTTTAAATTTTCAGGAGAGCACAATTCAAACGCGCGGAAAATATGTTGGCGTGGTGGAAAACAAATTGAGGAGGCATACGCCTCCTCAATTTGTTTCTCCAAATCTTGAAAATATTCTTGTTGTTCCTGCACTCGAAAAAAATCTTCCCAAGCTTGAGGACTCGATTGAAAAAACATTACAACTTAATAAACTTTTTGTTAAATGCTGAACCGTCTTTTCTCTGAATTTGAATGAAATACATACCACTTGCTAAATTTTCAAGAGAAAGCATGGTGCGTGTTGAATTGAAACTGCCATTCAAAATTTGTTTACCATCTTGGGTATAAATTGTATAACCTTTCAAAGCATCAAAGCGATCACATTGAATAGACATTTCTGAAGTCACCTGTGATGGAAAAATGGTAACGTCTTGGTACGCAATATTCTCTTCCACGTTTACCACCCCGAAACAAGGCTGTGTTAGGGAAGACCCAACATAAGAACCGTCTATTTGCTGCAATCCTGTTCCTGCCGCATCAAGCCAATCAACCAAATCTTCATTCGATGGATTCGGGTTACCGGTCCAGTGCTTGTCCATTTTACCATAATAATCAGGCGCGGTAGGCGTATCGCAATATGATCCACCTCCTGTTAAAGTTCCAATGACACGGTGATCTTTATTGAAAATGGGCGACCCCGAAGAGCCCCCTTCCGTAACACCCCAATTGGTAACCGT
>JBJTWB010000214.1:0-2629 GCA_046081505.1 Bacteroidota bacterium
TGTTGTTGTTGAAGCAGTAGCCCCGAGTCAAAGTCATCTACGCCGGCATTGTTTTAAATGCATGTTAGATCTTTTACGCCCATTTTTACCAATTCAGGAATGCAGTTTTCTGGAATACCGCATAGCCCGAATCCGCCTACCATGAGCGTCATACCAGAGGTTATTCCTTCACATGCTTCTGCAGCAGAAGCTCTTACTTTATTGAATCCCATGCTTATGGTGTTTGATTTTCAATATTCGATTTTCCATCATCGCCGTCAAATTCCAATTCCCCATTCAGTATTTCTTCTCCCTCTTCCCACCAGTCTTCAGAGAACAGCGCACCCATTTCACCTACACATTCAAATTTTTTGGGATCATAGTTTTCTGGCTTTTTGAAATCTTCTGTTGAAATTTTAATTTTTGGATCACGGTACACTTTATTCATGAAGTATCCGAAAATAGGTAATCCTGTATTTGCACCTTGTCCGTAAAAGGTTGAAGAGAAGCGGACTGTAGGGTCTTGTGCTCCCACCCAAACAGCGGTAACTAAGTCTGGAGTCATGCCTACAAACCAACCGTCTGTGTTGTTCTGCGTGGTTCCTGTTTTACCTGCAAGTGGATGTTTTATTCCTCCGTACTTCGGATTACTTCTGATACGCGAAGCTGTTCCGTGATCGCATACTCCTTTCATGAGCTTTACGGTCTCATAGGCAATATCTGGATCTAACGCTTGATCTATTACGGGGTCTGCTTCGTAAATTAAATTTCCGTTTCTATCCTCAACACGCATAATGAACGTTGGCTCTATGTACAATCCTTGATTAACCAGCGTGGCTTGTGCACCTAGTAATTCAAACAACGAAATATTCGCGGCACCCAGCGCAATGGAATACATCATGGGAATATCACTCTTCACCCCCATGTGTCTCAGCATGGCAATGACGGGCTCGGGACCAAATTTTGAAATGAGTGTTGCTGCGGCGGCGTTTATGGAGCCTGCCAATGCCCTGGCCATGGTGTAAGTGCCGCCGCCGCCGCCCTTCGGACACCACTGTCCGCCTGTAGGCAAATCAATACATCCCCCGGAGCAAACAATGGGTTCGCATGGATTAATTCCCATACGCATGGCTGTGGCATACACGAACGGCTTAAACGTTGAACCTACTTGCCTTTTCGATAACCAAACATTATCGTATTTGAAATACTTGTAATCAATACCACCTACCCAGGCCTTAACAAATCCGTTATTGGGATCTACAGACATGAGAGAAGCATGCAAAATGGTCTTGTGATAAATGATGCTGTCATATGGACTCAGCAGCGTATCTCTGTAACCTCTGTGCGAGTATACTTTCATTTTCACGGGCTTGTGCATGGCCTGATCCATTTCCCCTTCGTCTAGAATTGGCCAACGGTGACCGCATCCGCCCTGCTCTTCTTTGCAATGGTGTTGTCCATTCACTTGTTCAATGAATCCTTTGGGCCGTTGGCAGTCGGGGCACATGTGCCCTGACATCATTTTATATCGATCGCTAGATTCTACAGCCTGACGAATAATGCGGTTTCTATCGTCTTCGGAGATACCGTTATAAAAAGGATATTTTTCTTTTTTTCTGTATTTCAGATCTCGCGTAAACGCCGGTTGAAGTTCACGTTTCAAATGTTCTTCTACCGCATATTCAGCGTGATGCTGCATGTTTAGATCCAAGGTGGTGTAAACACGTAATCCGTCTTCATAAATGTTGAATGGGGTGCCATCTGATTTTTTGTATTTGTATTCGCCCTTCTCATCTTTCTCTTCAAAAATTTCAGTCAGTTTTTGTCTCACTGCTTCGCGGAAATAAGGGGCTTCACCGGTTTCGTGGCTCACTGCGGTATAGTGCAGACCAAGAGGTTCAACACGCAATTTTTCATATTCCACTTCTTCCAATTTTCCATACTTCACCATTTGATCCAATACCACCTCTCTTCTCTTTCGAACCAAAGAATCGCGTTTAATTGGATTGTATAGCGATGAGTTTTTCAGCATACCAACCAACATGGCGCCTTGACTTACGGTTAAAGAATCTGGTGACGTATTGAAATAGATTTGCGCTGCGCTTTTAATACCTACTGCTTGATTCAAGAAATCATATTGATTGAGGTACATGGTCAGAATTTCCTCTTTGGTATATAAGCGTTCAAGACGAAGTGCAATGACCCACTCTTGAAATTTCTGACCTACCCGGGTTAACATACTTACATTTTCAAAATCTCTGGTAAATTGTAGCTTTGCCAGCTGCTGTGTAATTGTACTTCCGCCACCGTCTGATCCCATAGAAAACAACGCGCGCGCTAAGCTCCGAAAATCAATTCCACTGTGTTCAAGGAAACGTACATCTTCCGTAGCTAAAAGAGCATCTTTCAAGTGCTGCGGAATTTCTTCATACGTAATATCTGAGCGGTTTTCTTTATAGAAAGTACCCATTACTGTGCCGTCTGCAGCATAAATCTGAGAGGCTAAACCCACCTTTGGGTTGGATAAGCTGGCAATGTCTGGGAGACCACTATTCAAGAGAACAATGAGACCAACAGAAAATAAAATCCAAGGTGACATGGCTGTCCACCAGATAATTTTTAAATACCTTTTTTCTAAGGGAAACTCATT
>JBJTWB010000215.1:0-3338 GCA_046081505.1 Bacteroidota bacterium
TTTCTTTTGTGCGTGGCCATTTTATGGCGCTTTCTTTTTTTACCGCAAGGCATATTACTTATTATTTAATTTAATATCTATTCGTTTTACAAACACTTTCACACTGTCATTGATCTCACTTTCTTCTTTGTTGTTTCGAAGGAACTGCTTGTAGCGCGCATTGGCCATGGCTAAATTCCCTTCGAACTCATAAATTCTTCCCGCATAAAACAAAGCATTGGTTTCGGTTGAATCTATACGTAATGCCGATTCAAAAGACTGCAGTGCTTCACTGGTTTTACCGGTGTTCAATTCACTCTCTCCCTTCAACACCCAAGAAGGTAAATGGTTGGAATTCACAGCAAGTACTTTATTGAACCACTCAATGGCTTTATCATACTGCCCTGATTGATGCGCAAATTTTCCGAGTTGGAATAGCGCCTTATCATTTGAAGGATTTTCTTCCACCAAATCCTTTAGAATTCCAATACCAACCATAGGAGATTCCATGCTGTTCATGGGTCCGCTGCTTACAATATTCACAGCTTGCTTTAAACGCAGATCCTCGGTTAATGGCGGGTGTTTTGGAAGTAATAAAAAAAGAACGATGAGCATACTGCTCAGTAATATCAATAGTCCTATTACATAGGATTTACGCATTTCCTGCAACTTTCACCTTCTCCTTCACAGAATCTACAAACTCTTTCGCTGGTTTGAAAGCTGGAATGTAGTGAGCAGGAATGGAAACGGTTGTTTTTGCCAAAATGTTCCTTCCCAACTTCGCTGCGCGTTTTTTAACTATGAAACTCCCGAAACCACGCAAGTACACATTTTCTCCGGCTTCCATTGATTTCTTAACTGTTCCCATAAAGCCTTCTACTATAGCCAACACGTCGTTTCGATCAATTCCAGTTTTGTTCGAAATCTCTGTAACAATATCTGCTTTCGTCATCTTAATCCTTATTTGTTTGTTAACTTTTCCTCAAATTTGGGAGCGCGAATATACGGCTAAAATCTTAAAAACAAACCCTTTCCAATGAAATATGCTGACATTCAATCTCTTTTGTTCTGGTACGAAGCCAACAAGAGGGATTTGCCTTGGAGAAATACCCGGGATCCGTATTGCATCTGGTTATCAGAAATCATTCTGCAGCAGACCAGGGTTGATCAAGGCTTGGCTTATTATTACAAGTTTGTAGAAGCTTTTCCGCGGGTTCAAGATTTGGCGAAAGCCCACTTAGACGAGGTTTTGGCAATGTGGCAGGGGTTGGGTTATTACAGCAGGGGAAGAAACCTACATGCAACCGCTTTGCAGGTCACAGAGATTGGAGGGTTCCCTTCTACATATGAGGCACTTTTGAAGTTGAAGGGAGTGGGTCCGTATACAGCGGCAGCCATTGCCTCATTTGCATATCAAGAACAGGTGGCTGTTTTGGACGGCAACGTTTTCCGTGTTTTAAGTCGGTGGTTGGGAAGCCATCTTCCAATTGATGCTGCTTCAACTCGAAATGAATTTCAAGCGCTCTTGAATCAATGGATACCGGCAGATTCTCCAGACATTTTCAATCAAAGTATGATGGAATTGGGAGCCTTGGTATGCACTCCAAAATCTCCAAAATGTGAAGAATGTCCCTTACAAAATTCATGTAAGGCCAACGCAGAGGGCAATGCAACCAATTATCCTGTTAAAAAAACGAAAGTGAAAGTGAGTGCAATGGCTTTGACTTATTTCGAACTTCATGTAGCTGGAAAAGTAGCTTTCGTGAAACGTCCGGATAATGGCATATGGGCCGGACTTTACGACCTGCCCTCTTGTTCTACTGAACAGGAAATGACAATAGATGAAATTGCGAATCAACTGTGTGATTGGGGGGTTCAAGGTGAATTGGAGTTTTGCTATGAAACGCCGCATTTGTTGAGTCACAGAAAAATTCAGGCTCGGTTCTACAAAGTGTTATGTGAACATATGCCAAGTAATGAATTTCAGTGGATAACCTTGAATGAATTGAAGGTGTTGGGTATGAGCACACTTCTGAAAAATTATCTGGAAAAACGCTATACGTCTGGCGCATAAGCAGAAATTGTGGGTGGTTCTGAAACGGTCTAGTTTCGCCTTCAAATCAAAAACAATTTTTTATGTCAAACAATGTAAACAAAGTGATCTTAGTTGGTCACGTGGGCAAAAACCCCGAAGTAAAATCATTTGAAAATGGTGGAAAACTTGTGCAAGTGTCTCTTGCAACAAAAGAAACCTGGAAAGATGCCGCTGGAGCGAAACAGGAACAAACGGAGTGGCATCAGGTTGTGGTTAGGAAGGGTTCCGGTGTAAATTACATGGAGCAATTCGTGAAGAAGGGTATGCTGTTGTACGTGGAAGGGAGGTTGAAGTCGAAGTCTTACAAGTCGAAGTCTGGCGAGGAAAAAAGCGTGACTGAGATTGTAGCTGACGAAGTGAGTATTCTTCAGTCTTCGAAGAAGAGTGAAGAGGTTACTGCGGCTTAGACCGAAGTTCTGCTAATTTGGATTGATTACCTTTACTGAAATTTTTCAGCAAAATGTCATCTGAAGTTATAGCATTCCTCAGCAGCACAGGCCCTTGGGTGCTTGTGCTGCTTTTTTTATTGGGAAGTGCTGTTATGAGTGCTTCGGAAGTGGCCTTATTTTCATTGACCCCGGCACAGTTGAAGGAGTTGGAAGAAAGTGAAGATGTGAGTTCTAAAAACGTGTTGAAATTACTTCGATCTCCCAATGCCGAATTAGCAACGAAGCGTCTCATAGCGTCAATATTAGTGGGAAATAATTTGGCAAATATTGCAGTTGTGATTCTTACTTCGGAGTTGGTGAATTCTTGGTTAAATCAAAAGAATTGGGAAGAATGGGTGGTGTTTTTATTCAATGTTGTTGGCGTGACAACTTTGATATTGCTTTTTGGAGAGATCATTCCAAAGGTTTATGCCACTACGAATAATCTGAAGATTACAAAACGTGTTGCGTCTCTTTTTCTCGCTTTGGACCGTGTATTTAGTCCTGTTATATGGCTGCTATTAGGAATAAACCGTTGGTTTGATCGTTCAAACAAAGAGAAGTCGGAAAACATTTCTGTTGATGAGTTGGGTCATGCGTTGGAATTAACACAAGATGAAAATAGAAGTGAAGAGGAGAATCGAATTTTGGAAGGAATAGTAACATTCGGTGAGAAGGAAGTGGTTCAAATTATGACATCGAGAACAGACATTGTTTTTCTCAATCGGTCATGGAATATACATGAGGTAAAACGGGTCATTTTAGATTCAGGATTTTCGCGAATTCCGGTATATACCGAGTCGCAAGATGAGGTTGTTGGTATTTTACATACCAAG
>JBJTWB010000216.1:0-1810 GCA_046081505.1 Bacteroidota bacterium
TGAATGTTCAGATATTGATGACATCATTGTTTTCCGAAAAGATGGGAAAATGACTGTTAGTAAAGTGCAACAAAAGGCATTTTTTGGTAAAGACATCATTCACATCGCAGTTTGGAAGAAAGACGACAAAAGAACCATTTACAACCTCATGTATAAAGACGGTAAAAACGGACCGTCATACATGAAGCGATTCGCTGTTACGAGCATTACGCGCGACAAAGAATATGATTTAACCAAGGGAACCGCCAACAGTGAAGTGCTTTATTTTTCTGCTAATCCAAACGGAGAAGCCGAGGTGGTAACTGTGAATTTGAGAGCATTGGAACGATTGAAGAAGTTGAAATTTGATGTTGATTTCAGTACGTTGGCGGTGAAAGGAAGAGATACACAAGGAAACATGGTAACCAAATACCCTGTGAAAAAAGTGGAGCTGAAATCAGCTGGAGTCTCTACACTTGGTGCAAGGAAAATTTGGATCGACGAAAGTGTCAAGCGATTGAATGATGAAGAGCGTGGAAAATTCATAGGAGAATTCAGTGCTGAAGACAAATTACTTGTAATTCAATCATCGGGAGATTACCAAGTTCTAAGTCCGGATTTGAGTTTACATTTTCCAGATAATATGATTAGCGTTGAGAAGTGGATTCCAGAAAAACCACTGAACGTAGTTTATTTTGATGGTGAGAAAGAAGTTTGGATGGTAAAACGATTCTTGATTGAGCCCATGAAAGGATTGGTAAGGTTCATTACTGAAAACCCCAAATCGAAATTGGGTGTGGCAACAACTTTGAATTTTCCGAACGTGTATGTTCGATTCAATAAGAAATTCAAACAGGCCGCAAATAAGATGGATGAAACCATTTCAATTCCAGATTTCATTACTGTGAAAGGACTCAAAGCCATTGGCAATAAGCTTTCAAATTATCCGATATTGAATGTAGATTTATTGGAAGCCGACATGGAAAGAGAAAATACAGCGAATGAAGAAATTCTTTCACAGCGTCCGCAGCCTGTGGCCTCTGATCCCAATGAACCGTCTCAAAGTACACTTTTTTAATTCGAAATCATGATCGCACCGCACATTCATTTAATGCTAAATCATTTGCCTGTAATTGGATTGGCATTGGGACTACTTGTTTTGCTAGTTGGACTATTAAAGAAAAATGCAACGGTTCTAGTTGTGGCCATGTCTATTACGGCCGTAGCCGGAATTTCAAGTTATCCAACCATGTACAGCGGCGGCGCATCAGAACATTATTTTGAAGAGCATGAGCAAGATTTTCAAATTGATCATGATTTAATACATGATCATGAAGAAGCTGCTGAAATTGCATTTTGGCCAACCGTGATAACTGGAATAATTTCAGTTTTGGGACTGTTTGGAATGTATAAAGGATTCTCATGGACAAACAAAATAGCCATTTTGGTTTTGGTACTTGGAATCATCAGCATGGGGTTACTTTATCAAACTTCAAATTCTGGTGGAAAGATTCGTCACCCTGAATTGAATTCATGTTGTGCTACTGGAGAGTCTTCAGGATCATGTTCTCATGAGACGAATAAAGAAGGTGGTTCTTGTTGCAAGGACAAACAGTTAAATCGGTGTCCAATGATGACAGATTCGGCCTCATGCTCACAGAAAGAATATCGCTGTAAACACCCATAATTTACATTATGTAAAGTAAAGAATTGAGGAATTATGGCCTCTTCAGGACTTCACCTATAAATTTCATGGTGAATCGATCTCCGTTGATCATTTCACCACCGAATTTGGAGGTAACAAAAGTTACTGATCCAAGTTAGTCAAATA
>JBJTWB010000217.1:0-6526 GCA_046081505.1 Bacteroidota bacterium
CAAGACCCTGAGTTTACTCAATTCTACGCAAATCCTTTGTATTTGAATCCGGCTTTTGCAGGAACAACCAAGTGTCCACGTTTCGTAATGAACTATCGAAATCAGTGGCCTTCTCTAACTGGAACTTTCGTTACAACGAGCGCCAGTTATGATCAACACGTGGAAACCATCTCCGGAGGTCTTGGCTTAATTGTCATGAACGACAGAGCCGCTCAAAACACCTTGAATACAACCACGGTTAGTGGTATTTATTCCTACCAACAGCCGATCAATAGAAAATTCAGTATCAAAGCAGGTTTCCAAGCGTCTTATTTTCAGAAATCATTGGATTGGAGCAAGCTGACATTCGGAGATATGATTGACCCTCGTAAAGGATTTATCTATGAAACAAATGATATTCCGCGCGGTGGTAATGTAAAGAACATTGACTTTTCTGCGGGTATTCTTGGATTTAGTCAAATGTTTTACGGTGGTTTTGCAGTGCATCATTTGAATGAACCAAACGAAAGCTTGATCGTGGGTACTTCTCGTTTGCCCATGAAGTATACTGTTCATGCTGGAGCAGTAATTCCAATCAAAGAAAAGTATAAAGATGGAAGTACACTTTCGCCGAATATTTTGTACCGCAGACAAGGAGAGTTTCAACAGTTGAATCTTGGACTTTATGTAAACAAAGGACCTATAGTAGCTGGCGTTTGGTTTAGAGGCTTGCTATTCGGAGAAAAATATAGAGATAGCTTCATTGCAACATTGGGTGTTCAAAATGAGAACATTCGTGTTGGTTACAGTTATGACGTTACCATAAGTGGATTAACACCAGCAACTGGTGGCTCGCACGAAGTTTCGTTAGCCATTAATTTCGAGTGTCGTCCAAAAAGAGTTAAGTTCCGCACAATAGCGTGTCCTTCTTTTTAGTTAAGTAGAACCCAACAACAATTTTTCATATAATTTAGGAATCATGAAAAACGTACAATTCACCATTTTAGCTCTCGCAGCGGCAGTGCTCTCTTTGAGCTCATGCAGCGATGGTCCGCGTTCAAGCGCAACCGGATGGGAGTACAATCAAAATCCTGCCGACGGTACTTTCAAAAAAAGTAAAGAAGGAAAAAATGGAGGTTTTTATTACACCCAATATGCAGGTCAAGAGACCGGTCCAGGTCTAGTTTTCATTGAAGGCGGTCGCTTTTCAATGGGACGTGTAGAAGACGATGTCAACTATTCTTGGGACAACATCCAAACGCCAGTTACGGTAAGTTCATTTTATATGGACGAAACAGAAGTGACCAATCAGCATTGGAGAGATTATATGCGTTGGTTGCAATTGGTTTATGGAGAGCAAGATCAAGCTTTGGTTCGCAGAGCACTTCCAGATACAAACTGCTGGAGACAGAAGGACCAAGACATGGAAAAATATGTAGAGTACTACTTACGTCACCCGGCCTACAGTGAATATCCTGTTGTTGGTGTAAGTTGGTTGCAAGCTAGCGATTATTGTGCTTGGAGAACCGATCGTGTTAACGAACACATTTTGGTTCGTGAAGGTATATTATTATACAATACCTCTCAGCAAATGGGAGTGCCATTCACTACAGAAACATACTTGAATGGAACTTATGATCCATCTTCTCGTCTGGCTCAAGCAGATAATCAAGGTATGATGAACCTTAACGCTCCAAATTCTTCACGTAATGTACGTATGGAAGATGGAATAGTTTTGCCACGTTACCGCCTGCCTTCTGAGGCTGAGTGGGAATATGCTGCAATGGCATTAATAGGAAACTCCTATCAAGAATTAATAACAGATCGTAGAACCTATCCTTGGAACGGTCACTACGTGCGTAACGGATCGAACGGTACAGAATACTTCGGGCAAATGCGCGCGAATTTTATGAGAGGAACCGGAGATGCCATGGGTGTTGCTGGTTATCTGAATGACAATGCCGACATTACAGCACCCGTTTATCAATATCCACCGAATGATTTCGGATTGTACAACATGGCAGGTAACGTATCTGAATGGGTTGCTGATGTGTATCGTCCTTTAAGCGAAGACGAACGTTCTGAATTCCGTCCGTTTAGAGGTAATGTATATCGCACAAAAGAGCTCGATACCGATGGTGTTGTGAAAGAAGTTTATGAAGGAAATATCTATGACTTGCAAGGAATCAATGAGTATTTGATTGATATGGAGAGAAAAATGAAGGCGAACACCAATTATCCTTTAACTCCAGATGAAGAGGCCTTAATTCTAACTTGTAAAGACCAAATGGTTCTCGCAATCGACGCTGAAACTGCGAAAAAGCCAATTGAAGAAGTTATGAATTTGATCAATGGTTCTGGTCAGGTATCTGACGGTAAAGGCGGAAAAACCAAGAGTTTAACAGAGAAATTGACTGAAGCAACCAAAAAGAAGCCTTTAGAGCAATTGGCAGTAACTATCAAATTGAAACTTGAGGAATACATTGTGAACGCACCTGGTCAGCAACGTATGCGTGATGTAACAATTGAGGAAAATATCAACAGAACGAATTACAGAAAATCAGATAACATTGACTACGGTGATGGTGATTTTCAAAGCTCTAGAAATTACCAAGACGCAAAATTTGATACCTACAACGGATACGAAAATGGTGATCGCGATAAGAATCACCGCATGTACGACTATGGTAAAACCACTTTAATCAACAACAGATCACGCGTATACAAAGGCGGTAGTTGGGAGGATCGTGTGTATTACAACATTCCATCAACCAGACGTTTCTTAGATGAACGTAAGTCTTCAAGAAATATCGGTTTCCGTTGTGCGATGGATCGCGTTGGCTCACCAACAGGCCTTGGTGCAAAAGGTGGTATGGAATAAAATTGTTAGCATATTTCAGTTTAAATCACCCCGCAATTCGCGGGGTGATTTATTTTTGAAACATGGATGCAAGAGAAAAAATTTTCAATGCGTTTCTTGAAAAACGGTTAGTCACAACCGATTCAAGGAATATTCCTTCGGGTAGTTTGTTTTTTGCATTAAAGGGTGAGAATTTCAATGGAAATGCATTTGCGACGCATGCTCTTGCTCAAGGAGCAGCTTATGCCATTGTAGATGAGGTTTTCAATGAAGGTAATTTTGATGAACGACTGATTGTGGTTGATGACTCCCTGAAAGCATTGCAAAACTTGGCTGCTGATTATCGCAAAACATTTCAATTTCCAGTATTGGCAATAACAGGGAGCAACGGTAAAACAACAACGAAAGAATTGATTCGTGAAGTAATTGCCAAGAAATTCAAGGTTTATGCAACAGAGGGGAATCTGAATAATCATATTGGTGTGCCTTTAACAATGTTAAGAGTGCCCGAAGATTGTGAATTTGCTATCATAGAAATGGGGGCAAATCATCAAAAAGAAATTGCATTGTATTGTGATATTGTTCATCCTGATTTCGGATTAATCACCAATATTGGTAAGGCTCATTTGGAGGGCTTTGGCGGTGTAGAAGGAATCATTAAGGGGAAAGGAGAATTGTTTGATTCACTTCGTGCTAACAAAAAAATGGGATTTGTAAATACCGAGTTACCACACCTAAGTAGCATGATTCAAACCATGAATCATGTTGCTTATGGTTTCAATGCAGATCCTTTCCGAATTGAAATAGTGAAGGAAACCCCCACGCTGGATTTTCGTTTTTCAATCAATGCTGGCGCAACGTATATCCATTGTTTAACCCAGTTGGCAGGAACTTACAATCTATACAATATTGCTTCGGCTATTGCTATTGGAAATTATTTTCAAATTGGGGACCAAGAAATTGCAGATGCAATTGCAGCCTATAATCCTTCGAATAATCGAAGTCAACTCTGGAACAGCGGAAAGAATCATGTTATATTGGATGCATACAATGCCAATCCGAGTAGCATGGAAGTGGCACTTCGGAATTTAGTTCACTTTGAGAATCCTTTTTTTATTTTGGGAGATATGTTTGAGCTCGGTGAGTATTGCAAACAAGAGCATGAACGCATTGTAAACTTGGCTAAGGAATTGAATTTAGAAGGCTATTTTGTCGGTGAATTTTTCAGTGAAGTTTATGCAAAGTCATTTGTTTCTGTTGAAGCTTTGCGTGCATTTTTGATTTCGAACGCTATAGAAAATAAGACACTGTTGTTGAAAGGGTCCAGGGGCATGCGATTGGAGCAATTAAAAGATCTCTTGTAGTGTTTACTTTGTATTTGTGAATCCTATGATGAATAAGAATTTTGTTGAAGAATTGAGCTGGCGTGGAATGTTGCACAATTCCATTCCCGAAACGGAATCGCACCTGAACGAAACCATGCGTAAGGCATACATTGGATTTGATCCAACGGCAAGTTCATTGGGCGTGGGCAATTTGGTGCAGATCATGACGCTTTTGCATTTTCAACAATGCGGTCACAAGCCCATAGCTTTAATAGGTGGAGCAACAGGTATGGTTGGTGATCCAAGTGGAAAATCAGCAGAGCGAAATTTATTGGGCGAAGAGGAACTTCGATTTAATCAGGCTTGTCAACAGAAGCAATTAGAAAAGTTTTTGGATTTTAATTGCGGAGCGAATTCTGCCGAGATTGTAAATAATTACACCTGGTTCAAGGAAATGGGTTTCTTGCAGTTTATTCGCGATATTGGAAAGCGCCTTACGGTAAATTATATGATGGCAAAGGATTCTGTGAAGAACAGAATTTCCGGAGATGATCGGGAGGGAATGAGTTTTACTGAATTTACTTACCAGCTCATACAAGGTTATGATTTTTATTATTTGTGGAAATACAAAGGCGTAACGCTTCAAATGGGAGGTTCAGATCAGTGGGGAAATATTACCACAGGCACAGAGCTTATTCGAAGAATAGATGGAGGAAATGCTTTCGCTTTAACTACTCCGTTGATAAAAAAGGCAGATGGAACCAAGTTTGGTAAAACGGAAGGAGGAAATGTGTGGTTGGATCCTACCCGAACTTCCCCCTATAAATTTTATCAATTTTGGTTGAATGCGTCTGATGAGGATGTGAAAAATTACATTCGAATTTTCACCTTAAAAACGCAAGATGAAATCTTGGCATTGGAGGCAGAGCAACTTACCGATCCCGGTTCAAGACCACTTCAAAAAGCGTTGGCGTTGGATATTACAACACGTGTTCATAGCGAACAAGATACAGCTCAAGCCATTCAGGCATCGCAAGTATTATTCGCAAAAGATGCCGAGTTTCGTAGCCTTTCGAAGGAATTGCTTTTGGATGTGATGGAAGGTGTACCAACAGGAAACCTATCGAAAACCGCATTGGAAAATGGTTTAGACCTTGTTGACGCCTTGGTTGATTCTGGATTTTTACAATCCAAAGGTGAGGCAAGAAGGGCGTTGCAGGAAAATAGCATTAGTGTGAACAAGGAGAAAATGGGGGTAGAATCGAAGCTTACAAATTTAAATTTAATCCACGGAGAATTTTTGGTTTTGCAACGAGGAAAGAAAAATTATTTCTTAGTTCGTTGCCAGTAGGCAACCCTTTTCAAGAATTTTCGTCTATGATGAGAAGTTTAACTTCTGACTGAGTTGAATTGTGTTGGGCAAAACAATTTGGTTAAATGATTTCCTAAACAAAAATAAGAAGGGGTTCCAAAGGGAACCCCTTCTTATTTATACTTCCGCAACAAGGAGATTACACCCGCGCAAATCGGCCTGATCTACCCTTCCCAACACCTCAAAAGAGTCGTAATTATGTGTTACAGCGATGTCTTGTGTTTCAATAAATGAGCAACTATTTATGTTAGCTAAATCAACAATATTCAATCCACCTCTTTTTCCCGAAGGCACCGCGCAAAAGGGATCAGAAACTTCCCGCACAAGAACACGCATCCACGGTGGACAGTGAAAAATTCCGTTGCATGTGGCATACGCCTGACTCAGTAATTCGGTCATACCATATTCACTGTGTATTTCATTGCATGTGAACGCAGATTTTAGAATTTCATGCACTTGATTTTTAGGTAATTCCTTTCGAGTACCTTTCATTCCGCCCGTTTCCATGATTAAGGTGTTTCTAAGCGGCATGGGAAATTCAGATGCAAAATCCAATAATGCGTAGGTAACTCCGAGCAGAATGGTTGGTATATTTTTTTCCTCGTTGAAAAGCAGCTGGTCTCTGAGTTTTTTAAAATCATTCAGATAAAATCCAGAACCTTGAATTCCCGATTGTATGAGGTCATTGGCCATGTACACAAGGGAAGAATCTCCATTGTTTATGTAGTTCGGTAGCAGTGCTAAGATGCATTTTTCAGATGCAGGACCGTATGTTCGTGTCCAATTCAGTCGGAAACTGTCTTCATAATTGGCAAGATGTTCAACATGATGCTGACTGCGAATTCCGCCCGTACCACTGCTTTTGAAAATTATTTCAGCGGTTTTGGTCTCGGGTAAAATAACGTGCGACTTAAAAAATTGAATGGGAAGAAACGGGCGGAATTCGCAGTCAGCATCATGTTGAACATCTTGCCAATTATGAAGACAGTT
>JBJTWB010000218.1:0-2126 GCA_046081505.1 Bacteroidota bacterium
GTTTTGGTTGAAGAGTATACCGGACATTTGTGTGGTTTTTGTCCAGAAGCCACAGCACTTGTTTTAGCCCTAGATCAAACTCTAGGAAGTCGCATGGTGACCGTTGCCATACACGCAGGCACCCTTGCTGAACCTAGTCCAGGCCCTTTTTCAACAGATTATAGAACAGAAGCTGGAGACCTCTATTGGGCGCAATTGGGAGGAGGATTGAATCCAAGCGCTCGGATTGATCGCATTGGTGGGTTGGCCAATTTTTATTATTTAGATCCAGGGAATCCAGATTCATGGCAAAGTATTATTAATTCGCAGCTCAATGTATCAACTCCGGCTGCGCTTCAGGGTATAGCAGACTATATTCCCAATGACAACAAAATAAACATTCACATTAACAGTCATTTTGTTGAATCCTACCCTGGAAGTTTGAATTTGGTGGTACTCTTGGTTGAGAATCATATTATTTCTCCTCAAGAAGACTATACAGCCACGCCCACAGAAGTGGAGGATTATGAGCATGAACACGTTTTAAGAGCAGCAATCACTGAACCAATGGGCAATTCATTGGTCAATGCACCCACTTCCGGCACCAATATTACAAAAAGCTTCACCGTACCAATTTCTAGCGCGTGGAATGGTCAAAACATGGCTGTTGTCGCATATTTACTTGATCCTGTGACAAACGAAATTATCAATTCATTGGAGGTTTATGCTCAATAACAAAAGCTTCCTGATTGGTATATTGCTGTTCTTTTTGTTCGTATCGATGCGCGGGCAGAGGGCTTTCCAAAGTCAAATTCAACTTGGCTTGATTACCAGTCAAATGAGTGGAGATGGTCTTGCCGGTTGGGATAAATTCGGGTTTACGGGCGGCGCAATGGTGAAAACACCTTTAAGTGCAAAATTAAATTTACTTGCAGGATTTATCTATGCCGATAAAGGCAGTAAAACCAAAATTGACACCATCACATACAATTCATTTGCTTATCGATTGAGATATATCGATTTTCCCATTTTATTGCAGTTCAATTGGAAGCGATTTCAATACAGTCTGGGTCCATACGTGGGATTTTTAGTGAAGCAGGATGTTCTCGCCAATGATTATGTTTACCCAACCAATCCATCTTTTTTAAAATATGACCTCGGCGGACAAGCAGCTATAGGGTTCGAATTGAATGATAAATGGCAAATAGATGCTCGATTTTCAACGAGCATATTACCTGTTCGCCCTTCGCCTAATTTTGCCAATCCGTATTCCTTTTATGAAAAGGGTAATTACAATCAATGCATCCAGTTTTTTCTAGTAAGGATACTTGGCGCATGAAAATCAGCATCATTACAGTCACATTCAACAGTGCTAAAACATTACGCGACACGCTAAAATCCATTGAGAGTCAGGATTTCGATCAAATTGAGATTCTCATAATAGATGGTATTTCATCCGATTCAACCCTAGCAATTGCCGCGGAATTCAATCATCTCAATCTAAAAATTATTTCTGAGCGAGATCATGGCCTTTATGATGCCATGAACAAAGGCATTTCACTTGCAACTGGAGACATCATTGGGATATTAAATAGCGATGATTTCTACATCGACAACTCCATTATTTCTAAAGTAATGCAATGCTTCGAGGATGAGCGTATTGATGCCGTCTACGGCGACTTAAATTATGTTTCAGCCGAGAGGACGGATAAAATCACTCGCCGGTGGAAAAGTGGAGACTTCGATTCGAAACGATTCTTGAATGGCTGGATGCCTCCTCACCCTGCTTTTTTTCTCAGAAAAAAACATTATATCCATTTCGGTTCTTTTGACTTGCAATTTAAAAGGTCTGCGGATTACGAACTCATGTTGCGTATGTTATACAAACACCAATTGAAGGCCGTGTATCTTCCCTTTGTCTTTGTTCATATGCGTGCAGGTGGTGCCAGTAACAGCAGCTTCAAGGCGAGGTTTGAAGCTAACCGTGAAGATGCAATGGCCTGGAAAAAGAATGGGCTTCAACCAAGGTGGTACACCACCTGGTTAAAGCCCATATCTAAATTATTTCAATTTTTCTGAATTCGTTAGAATTTCGCTCTTGCTCTGCGCACTCCAGCTTTGTTTTTCAAATAACTGTACTTCGCTTT
>JBJTWB010000219.1:0-4832 GCA_046081505.1 Bacteroidota bacterium
AAGTGAAAAAAGAAGTCATCAAAAAGAAGAAAGCCGAAAAATACATGGCATTAATGACTGGTTCTTCCATGGAAGAAATAGCTGGCAAAGCGGGTGTAACTGTAAAGCAAGCAGAAAACTTAAGTATGAACATGAGCAACATTCCAGGTTCAGGAATCAATGAGCAAGAGAATGCTGTAATAGGTGTTTGTTTCGGTTTACCTACAGGAAATATATCAGCCGCAATTGAAGGTAAAGGTGGTATTTATGTAGTTCAGCGTGCTGCTGATGTGGCAACAACTTCATCTGTAGATAACTACGCATCTGAGAAGAAGCGATTAACAGAAAATGCACGTCGCGGTGCTTCCTTCTTAATATTCAATTCACTCAAAGAAGCAGCAGAAATCAAGGACAACCGTTTTGTTCCGAGAAATTAATTTGAGCAAATATTCAAAAGGGGGCTACGCCCCCTTTTTTATTTTATGTCCAGAAGCATGGTATCTCCATAGCTCAGAAATGCCAATTTTTCTTTGAGTGCGAACGTGTACAAATTCTTCCATTCTTCGCCAAGAATAGCGGCTATGAGGAGAAGTAGTGTACTCTTCGGTTGATGGAAATTTGTTTGAAGAGCGTGGCAAATTTTGAACTGGTATCCGGGCACAATACATATTTCCGTTTTGGCAGAAAGGTGATTTAGTCCATTTTCATTCATGAACTGTAGCAAATAGATCAGGGCGTCATTTCCTGTCCATTGCAGATTATGCTGATAGGGTAGCCATTGTGAGATGAAAAAGGTTCTGTCTCCAGATTTTAGCAAGAAAGCCAACCAATAAAGCGACTCCAATGCCCGCATTGAGGTGGTGCCTGCAGCAATTCGTTTTCCTTTCGCTTCAATCAGTTGTTGAATGAGCTCTTTTGAAACTTCAAAAGATTCATTGTGCATTTCGTGTCCAGAGATTACATCTGTTGTAACTGGTTTAAAGGTGCCTGCACCCACATGCAATGTTAAATATTGAAATACAACCCCATCGTTTTTCAATCGTTCCATAACCAATTGATCGTAGTGCAATCCGGCAGTTGGGGCCGCAACTGAACCTTCCCACTTGGCGAATACTGTTTGGTATCTTGAACGATCAATCAACTCCTCCTCACGCTCGAAATAAGGCGGAATGGGAACTTTACCGCATGCTTCCAAAACTTGAGAAAATGGAATGCTCTTGTTCCATGAAAACTCAACAATAAAAGCATCTTTCGTACTTCCTTTTCTCTCAGCTGTAATGGTGATGTCATTCAATGTACAGGTCACCGTGCCTGTCTTCCATTTCTTCGAATTACCTATATATGCGCTGAACACCACCCTGTTGGTTTGAGAAAATGCCTCTGCATAGGGCATTTCATGGGGGCTTAAGCACAAAATTTCAATTACAGCTCCTGACTCCTTCTGAAAAAACAATCTTGCAGGAACTACCTTGGAGGCATTTCCAATGATCATGTCACCTTGGCTCAAGTATTTATTCAAATGTTCGAATGCATCATGAAAATACCCTTGACTGTCTTTTTTTAATACCATCCTAGATTGGGAACGAACTTCTAAGGGTCGCTTTCGAATTTGTGACTCGGGTAAGTCATAATCATAATCGCCCATATGCACTTGTGGAATTTTCATGACTCAAAATTACGTTGACCTGCTTATTTTTGGAGCCACTTAATATTTATTATGCGCAAAGCACTCGTCATTGGCTCTCGAGGTCAAATTGGAATTGAATTAGTTGAAATGCTTCAACACAAGTTGGGAATGGATAACGTTTGGGGTGCAGATATACATGAGTCATCTGCAATACCGAGTAACGCCGGCAACTATTCACAGTTGAACGTACTGGATAAGGATGCCATGCATCAGCTTGTTGTTGAAAAAGGCATTACAGAGGTGTATCAACTTGCAGCATTATTGAGTGCCACCGGTGAAAAAAATCCGATGTATGCGTGGAAGTTGAATATGGAGGGCTTATTGAATATTCTTGAAATAGCCAAAGAGACTAAAATTAAATTGTTCTGGCCAAGTTCCATTGCAGCATTTGGACCTACTACTCCGTTGGACGAGACACCTCAACGAACCATAATGGAGCCAACTTCGGTTTATGGTATTAGTAAACAAGCAGGAGAACGTTGGTGCGAGTATTATTTTCTGAAATACGGTGTAGACGTGAGAAGTATACGTTATCCTGGTTTAATCGGATACAAATCTGCTCCTGGCGGAGGAACTACTGACTATGCAGTAGATATTTTTTACGCCGCCATAGAGAATGGATCATATTCTTGTTTCTTGCAACCAAATACAGCCTTGCCCATGATGATGATGGATGATGCTATTCGAGCTACCATAGAATTGATGGAAGCGCCAATAGAAAATATTCAAATACGTGGGGCATATAACTTGGCCGGAGTGAGTTTCACACCAGCACAACTTGCAATTGAGATTAAAAAGCATATTCCAACATTTGAAATTTCCTATTATGACGATTTCAGACAACAACTTGCAGACTCTTGGCCGAACAGTATAGATGACTCACAAGCACAAAAGGACTGGAACTGGAAAATAAATTTTCCTCTTGAAACACTTGTAAACACAATGCTTTCAGAAATAAAAAAGAAAATTTCTTAAAAAAATGTAACCTTTCATTTGGTGTGGGCGTTAAACTGATATAACTCCTTAAAACAAACACAAAATGAAAACAATGCTTACCTCTCTCTCAGTAGCGATCATCTCAGTAAACAGCTTCGCTACAAACATCGAAACCAATTACAATACTGTAGACTTAAACGGCATGAAACAAGGCATGTGGAAAGTCTCTTTAGCAAATGGATACGAAGTTGGAAAATTCATGAATGACGAAAAAGAAGGTGTTTGGTTAACATACAGCGCGAATGGAAATGCTGTGTCAGAGTTAACCTATGTAGCAGGCGAAATTCGTGGAGACTATAAGACTTACTTCTCAAACGGTCAAATTCAGGAAATGGGACAGTGGGTAAACAAAAAAAATAAAGGTGAATTCTTCAGATACTTTGAAAACGGTAGCATACACCAGCACTTCCAATTCAATGCTGAAGGTAAAAGATCAGGCTTCCAACGCACATACTTTGAAAATGGTCAATTAGCCATAGAAGTGAATGTTGAAAACGGCTTGGAGCAAGGAATCTGCGCTAGATATGATAAAAAAGGAAATTTAGTGGCTGAGACCGTTTTTGAAAACGGAGTAGCAATTGCAACAGAAGGTGAATTGTATGGTGAAGCTCTTGCATCCGGCGCAGGTGTTGAAGTAGATGCAGAGTTAGTAACCAATGAAGCCACACCATTCAGTCCAAACAGTGCAAATGTTCTTTATGATGCAAACGGTAACGTAGCTGTGAGCGGCATCTTTAAAAATGGTAAGTTATTCGACGGAAAAATATTCCACTACAACGAAAGCGGTACGCTAGATCATGTAGAAGTGTACAAGAGAGGTAAACACATTGGTCTAGCGCACGTAACAAAAGCTTCTTTGTAATGGTCAACTAAGAGGAGTGAAAAAATAAACCCCGCGGTGAGAGGCGGGGTTTTTTTTTATGTATAATCGTTTGTTTCTTTGTAGAATGAAAGAACTGAGCATTTACAACAGTCAAAGTCGGAACAAAGAAAAATTCGAACCTATCCACAAAGATTTTGTGGGTTTATACGTTTGTGGACCAACTGTATACAATTACGCTCACTTGGGCAATTGCAGGACTTTCGTAACTTTTGATATTGTATATCGATATCTTCTACATCTTGGTTACAAAGTAAGGTATGTCAGAAACATTACAGATGTAGGACACATAACCACAGAGTTTGATGACGGAGTTGATCGCATTGGTGCACAGGCGAAACTAGAGCAAGTAGAACCCATGGAGATTGTTCAAAAATACACGCTCTATTTTCATGAAATGCTTTCTCATTTCAATACACTTCCTCCGAGTATTGAGCCCACTGCAACAGGACATATCAGTGAGCAAATTCGAATGATTGAAACTATTCTCAACAACGGTTTTGCTTATGAGGTTGATGGAAGTGTATACTTCGATGTTAAGAAATACAAAGATGTGCATCCGTATGGTGAAATGAGTGGTAGAAATGTTGATGAACTTATTGAAAACACCAGAGAATTAGATGGCCAAGAAGAAAAACGCTTCTTCGCTGATTTTGCACTTTGGAAAAAAGCTTCTCATGAACATATCATGCGCTGGCCTTCACCGTGGGGAGAAGGTTTTCCAGGTTGGCATTTGGAATGCTCTGCCATGAGCACAAAATATTTGGGTGAGACGTTTGACATTCACGGCGGTGGAATGGATTTAAAATTCCCACACCATGAATCGGAAATTGCACAAAATACAGCTTGCTGCGGACATAAGCCTGTAAACATTTGGATGCACGGAAACATGCTAACAGTGAACGGACAAAAAATGTCTAAGTCTTTAGGCAATTCTTTTCTTCCGCATGAACTTTTTGCAGGTGAGCACCCCCTACTCGATCAGGGTTATTCTCCCATGGTGGTTCGCTTCTTCATGCTGCAAGCGCATTACAGAAGCACATTGGATTTTAGTAATGAGGCATTAAAAGCAGCGGAAAAAGGATACCATCGCCTCATGGAAGCAATAGCCAAAATAGATAAATGCTCATCCGGTGCGACTGATGAGTTCAATTTTGCCGAATTTAAATCGAATTGCTATCAGGCCATGAATGATGACTTCAATACGCCCATTCTTATGGCGCAATTATTTGAAGTTGTGAAGGTCATTAACTCTTGTTTTGATAAAAAAATGTCACTCACACAATCAAC
>JBJTWB010000220.1:0-4378 GCA_046081505.1 Bacteroidota bacterium
CCAAATCCGACGGCACGGCTCAAAACTTACTTTGTGACATTTACGAGCCCGTTGGCGACGCTTACACCGCAAGACCTTTAGTTGTAGTGGCTCATGGAGGGTTCTTTTTATCGGGATCCAAAACTGGAAGTGATGTAGTTCCAATTTGTCAATCCTTAGCAAAAATGGGATATGTAGCTGTTAGCATTGAATACAGATTAGGAATAAATATTACTGCAGATTTAAGTGGACCAATGACTGAAGCTGTTATGAGAGGCGTGCAAGATGGAAAAGCCGCCGTTCGCTATTTCAGGAAAACTGTGGCTGAGGACAATAATCCATACGGCATAGATCCAAACCAAATCTATTTTGCTGGTTCGAGTGCGGGTGGTTACATAGGATTGCACATGGCTTATCTTGACGACATCAATGAAATTCCAAGTTACGTTAATCAAAATGCGCCCGGATTAACCGGTGGGCTTGAAGGGGAAAGTGGAAATGCCTCATACAGTTCCTCTATTAACGCTATTGTAAATTTGGCAGGTGCAATTGGAGACTCAGCATGGATTACTCCAAATGATGAACCCGCCCTACTAATTCACGGTTCAAATGACCAAACTGTGCCATTTGGGTCAGCTATGCAATATGCATTTGGTGTTGCTCCTGTTGTTGAAGTAGACGGTAGCAATAGCATCAACGAAAAAATGAATGAAGTAAACGTAGAACATTGTTTCAAAGCATTCATTGGCGCAGATCATGTTCCTCATGTTACAAGCACTGCCTATTTAGATACTACTTTAAGTTACATGGCTAACTTTTTATCTTACCAAGTATGCGGTGGCACTTTGGAATGTGACTACAGAGAATTAACTGTTGGGATCAACGAAACAAGTGCTAGCTTGAATAATGTGATATTATATCCCAACCCGGCAAAAGATTTTTTCGCGATTGAAGGCAACGGAATTCAAAATGTTGAAGTCTTCACATTGACCGGTGAACTTGTACTTCAAAGTAATGGGAAAAACCGCATTGAAATAACAAATTTGGTGAGTGGCATGTACCTCGTAAATATTCACACATCAAACAAAACAACTACGAAAAAACTAATAATTCAATAATGAAAAAGCTCCGTATTCTGCCTGTGTTAATAGCACTTTTGAGTATTTCTTTCGTAACTACAACCAGTACATCATGTACCCAAAGTAAATGCTTCAATTACTCTTCACACAACAAACGCAATAAACAAAACCAACGTTTTGTAAACAATCGAGTAAAGAAGACTGGAGGTGATCATACCAAGGTGAAATGTAAAGGACGATAATTATCGACTGAGAATATTAAATAGGCCCGCTGCGCAGGCCTATTTTTTTTTAGAATTCGCTTGTAAAATGGAAGGTTAAATCAGGATAATTTTGTTTCTCCATATCCAACATGAATTGGCTCGGAGCTAAAAAAACATCACGTCCCTCTTTGTCTTGGACGATGTTATTTCCTTTAATTCTTTTGAACTCTTCCAATTTAGATAGATCTGTTGAGGTGATCCAGCATGCCTTGAAATATGACTTCGCTTCGAAGATACATTTCGCGCCATACTCGTGCTCCAATCTATAATTGATTACCTCGAATTGCAGTTCACCAACGGTTCCTACAATTTTTCGAGAACCCGGCTCTTGGAAGAAAACTTGCGCCACACCTTCTTCGGTCAACTGACGTATTCCCTTATCCAATTGCTTGGCCTTCATGGGGTCCTTGTTAATCAGCTCCTTAAAAATTTCAGGTGAAAAACTTGGTATACCTTTAAACATCAACGCCTCACCTTCTGTTAAAGTATCTCCTATTTTGAAATTACCTGTGTCATATAGACCAACCACATCGCCAGCATACGCCTCCTCAATTGTGCTTTTTGCTTGAGCCATGAATGTAACCGGATTAGGGAATTTATATTCCTTATTCAGCCGAACATGCTTATAGAATTTATTCCTTTCAAATTTACCGCTGCAAACACGAAGAAAAGCAATTCGATCTCGGTGTCTTGGATCAATATTCGCGTGTATTTTGAAAACAAACCCACTGAATTTTTCCTCCGTTGGTGTTATTTCACGTTTATCGCTTTCTCGGCTTTGAGGCACTGGTGCAATTTCCAAGAATTTTTCTAAAAGTTCCTTCACACCAAAGTTGTTCATTGCCGAACCAAAAAACACGGGAGCCAATTCACCCTTTAAATAACGATCAACATTAAACGGGTCATAGACACTGTCTATCAACTCAACATCTTGCCTCAGCTCATTGGCATATTGACCAATGAGATCATCTAAAATGGGATTTGATAGATCATCAATTTGAACTATCTCTTCGGCAATTTTTGTTTTGTTCGACTCGAATAGGTTCAACGATTTATCATAAAGCTTGTAAACGCCCTTGAAACTGTATCCTTTTGAAATGGGCCAACTCAGCGGTTGAACCTTGATACTCAATTTCGATTCCAATTCATCTAGAATATCAAAACCATCTCTTCCTTCCAAGTCCATTTTATTGACAAATACAATAACAGGTGTATCGCGCATTCTGCACACTTCCATTAATCGCTCGGTCTGTGCTTCAACTCCTTTCACACTATCAACCACCAGTATTACACTATCAACAGCTGTTAACGTTCTGTACGTATCCTCAGCAAAGTCTTTGTGGCCAGGCGTGTCGAGTAAATTAACTTGTTGGCCGTTGTATTCAAATACCATGACCGAAGTAGCCACAGAGATTCCCCGCTGTCTCTCAATCTCCATGAAATCAGAGGCTGCTGTCTTGGTAATTTTATTGCTTTTTACAGCACCTGCTGTTTGAATTGCTCCTCCAAACAAAAGTAATTTCTCAGTCAATGTTGTCTTTCCAGCATCGGGGTGAGAAATAATGGCAAATGTCTTTCTTCTTTTTATTTCCTCAGTAATTGTTCCCATGAATTATTTCTTACCTTCTTTCGCCATTTCTGAATAGGCCTCTCCTTCTACTTCGGCTTTGATAGTTATAATGCTTTTGATATCCGGATCTGTATTTGCCGTGATTGTAACCATTTTTTCCTGCTTACCCTGTTTACCTGTGCTATCGAATTTCACTTTAATCGCACCCTTGGCACCGGGCTTAATGGGTTCTTTCGGCCACTCCGGAACAGTACATCCGCATGACCCTTTCGCAAATTCAATAACCAAGTCCTCTTTTCCAACATTTGTAAATTCAAAATCATACTCACGAGTTTCTCCACCCTTCAACTTACCAAAATCGTGAACACTTTCGTTGAATTTCATTCTTGTTTTCGGAAGTTTTTGTGACGATTCACCGCTACCAAAGGAAGTTGGTTTTTCGGGAATTTTCACTTCAGCCGGTGTGCTTGAAATTACAGCATCTTGTTTGACCTCCGTACCACAAGAAATCAGAATTGTTGAAACTGCCACAGACAAAAACAAACTCAATTTCTTCATTATTTTTTCGCTTTTGTTTTGAACATTTTATACTCTTGAAAAGCCAAATTTACTTTTTCATATTCTCCGTTTCCAAGAATTTCCAGACCTTTTTTGAATGCAGGATTTATTTCATTGATAACCATGTAAAATGCATCATTTTCATACAATGCTCTTGCTACCAATGCACGCATGCGAACTGCAATTACTTCTTTGGAGGTTGTCCAACCCTTTTCATCAAACACCACATTCTTAGCAGCAACGGCATCTAAAAACGAGGTCATATCTTCATTTGAAAACTGAAAGCCCTTGACAAAATCGGTATAGGTCGGATATTTCTCTTTCAGAGAAGCTCTGTACTTATCGGCATAAACCATGGTCCAATCATTTGTAATTCCTACACGGAGTATGTCTGTAAAATACTTGGAATTGTCTGACGTATCCATTGGAACAAAAACATCGGGCATGATACCACCACCGCCATAAACAGTTCTTTTCGTTAATCTTGTTGCAAATTTATCCTTCTCGGAAAACTTGATACTATCAGCATGAAAAAATTCGCCACTTCGCAATCTTCTCAAATAATCTTGCTCATAATCTTCTAAACCTTTTTCATAAGGTTTTTGTATACATCGGCCGGCAGGTGTATAATATTTTTGAACTGTTAAGCGAACGGCGCTTCCATCAGGCAATGGAATTGGCCTTTGAACTAAACCCTTTCCAAATGACCTTCTTCCTACAATTACTCCTCTGTCCCAATCTTGAATAGCACCACTTACAATTTCGCTCGCACTTGCAGAGGACTCATCAATAAGCACTACTAGCCTTCCCTCTTCAAAATTCCCCTTGACTTTTGGACGAGCTCTGTATTCTTCTTTCGGGAAACTTCTACCTTGGGTAAAAACAACCAACTTATCTCCATTTAAAAACTCATCGCACATATCAATGGC
>JBJTWB010000221.1:0-4833 GCA_046081505.1 Bacteroidota bacterium
ATTTATTTTGGTGGAGATAGTGTCGCCTTCTGGGGGCCACTTTCTTGGACCATTGTGTTCGGGTTGAGTTTTGCAACGGTAATCACACTCATTCTTGTTCCAGTCATGTATCTTTTAAGTGAAAGAACAAAAGAACGCGTCATGAAAATTTTTGGCAAGAAAAATGAAAGTGAAGTAGAGCAGGAAACTGCTTCATAATATCCCGAGTTCTTCGGGGGTTTTGGTTAAGGTTTAGAGAAAAGCCTTTGACAACGGTCAAAGGCTTTTCTGTTTAACTTGCAGCATGAAATCTCCTTTCAATTACATGTCAGCGAAATCTCAAGTAGCGATTGTACTTGTTATCCTATTCTTCGGATATCTCATAGCCCAAATTGCGGCTTTAGGACTTATGACTGGCCAATTCGGTTCGCTTGATGCAACTCAAAAAATACTAAACGGAGAGGTAGTTAACGAATCCGATTTCATTTACCTCATTTGGGTAAATATCATTGTTCAAGGCATTTGGGCTTTCATTACTTTCTTCGGCGTTCAAATACTCCTGTCAAAAATTCCCACCCCAAAGCTTAAAAACATTCAACTCGTGACAAGTTGTCTCGGTATTCTTTGGATTCTTTTATCCATTCCAGGGGTATATGGGATAGCTACTTGGATTGAGCCCCTATTACCTCAAGATTGGATGAATTCAGGAATGGAAAATTCTTCCAATGCGTTTTATGAAAATTTAATTGGTTCAGCAAATGTGACCATATTCCCTGTTTTCATATCCACCGTTATAGCCGCACCCATTTTCGAAGAACTGATCTTTCGCGGGACCATTCAACCTGCCTTGCATCAATTCTTTCGTTCACCACACGTGAGCATTTGGATCACAGCCATTCTTTTTTCCGCCATTCATCTTCAACTTGCCGGATTCATACCACGTGTTATTTTAGGAGCACTGCTTGGTTATCTCATGTATTGGTCAAAAAGCATGTATCCTTCAATATTAGCCCACGCCTCATTCAATGCATTTAGCCTATTTATGGCCATGTCACCCTCTTACGAAGCGAATTTCAACCTGCAAATTGAAAATATCTGGCTGCCTATTCTAAGCATATGGTTGGGCATCGCATGCTATTATTTCATTGCGAAAAAAACAGCCTCTGCCCGGTTATTAAATGAATAGTTTTCCTACCTTCAAAACGAATATGAACGCAAGAGAAAAAGAAACATATATCATTGGTGAAATAGGCCAAAATCACAACGGTTCAGTAGATTTAGCTAAACAAATTATCGACGTTGCTTCCGAAGAAGTTTATGTTGAGCTATTTGACCTTCGACTTAAACCCATGAACGCGGTTAAACTTACAAAGCGCGATTTAAATGAGGAATTGAGTCAGTCACAAATGAATGCACCATACAATAGCCCGCATTCATTTGGAAAAACATACGGTGAACACCGCGCTGCTCTTGAGCTTTCAGACGATGCGCATTTTGAACTTTTCAAATATGCTAAATCAAAAAATTTAGATTTCATTGAAACGCTCTGTGCGAAAGGTTGTTTATCTCTTTTGAAATTATTCACGCCCGATGCATTGAAAGTAGCCAGCAGAGACTTGACCAATCTACCCCTGCTCGAAGCCATGGCAGAGACAAAAATCCCCATGATTTTGTCAACCGGAATGGCTGGAAAACAAGAATTAGATGAGGCCTTGAATACCATTACAAAACACCATAGCAACATCTCTATTTTGCACTGCACTTCAGAATATCCTACTCAACCTGAGCATGTAAATCTCAATACAATTGCCTATTTAAAAGAAAACTACACCCAGTATAAAATTGGTTTCAGCGATCACACCATTGGAATTGTAACCCCCGTTGCTGCTGCAGCACTTGGTGCTGAAATCATTGAAAAACACATTACCATGGATCGAACCTTGAAAGGCACAGATCAAGCTGGATCACTGGGTCCCGAGGGAATATTCAGGATGGTAAGAGACATAAGACAATTGGAAATTTGGATGGGTAAAAAAGAAATATTCATTGAACCGTCTACCGCCGCTGCAAAGCAAAAGTTGGAAAGAAGCATTGCATCAATAAGAGATATTCAAGCCGGCGAAATCATTTCCGTTCATGACATTCACCTCCTTTCACCAGGCGATGGATTCAAATGGCGAGATCAACATTTAGTGGTAGGAAAAAAAGCAACTCAACGCATTCCTGCAAATGAAATCATTTATCCAAACCTCTTAGACTAAATGCTTCCAAAACTAATCATAACAGATATTGACGGCGTTTGGACAGATGGCGGTATGTATTACGACAATCAGGGAGGTGAATTTAAAAAATTCAACACCTCAGACAGTGCGGGTGTACTCCTTTGCAGACAATTGGGAATTCAGGTAGCAATCATTACCGGAGAAAACACTGAAATTGTCTCTCGGAGAGCGAAGAAATTAAACATTGATTTACTCTTTCAAGGAATCAAAGATAAAGCCTCATGTGCTGAAGAAATTTGGAATAAAACAGGATGCACACCAAGTGAAACGGCATTTATTGGCGATGACTTCGGAGATGTTCCTTTATTGCAAAAAGTTGGATTTGCAGGTTGCCCAGCGAATGCATCGGAATACATCAAAAAACACGCGCATTGGACCGGAATGAAAAAAGGTGGAGAAGGTGCATTTCGTGAATTTGTAGAACATATTTTAACCGTTGAAGGAGTTCTAGACGCTACGGTTGATCAAATCATTTCAAAACTACATGCAACCAAATAAAGCCATTATTATTGTAGCCGGAGGAACTGGAACCCGCATGGGATCGGATATCCCTAAACAATTTTTAAAACTGAATGGCATTCCAATTTTAGTTCGAACCTTAAAAAACTTTTTCAATTATGACCCACAAGCCAAATTAATTGTGGTCATGCATCCCGAGTCCATTGACCAATGGAAACTCATCGCAGAAGAATTCAACGCGCCCAATCATGAAATTATTCCTGGAGGAAAAGAACGCTTTTTCAGTGTGAAAAACGGACTAGACTCAATTGATGATAACACCTCATACATTGCAGTGCATGATGCCGTGCGCCCGCTTGTATCGGAAAAAACACTCGAGAACTGTTTCCAAGCACTCCAACAACATAGCGCCGTTGTGCCCGTTATTCCAATCAATGATAGCATTCGATTTGTAAACGAAGAAAAAAACGAAAGCGTAGACCGAACGAAATTCAAACGAATTCAAACTCCTCAATGCTTTCATTCAAATATTTTGAAAAAAGCATACGACGCCGAATACAATGAGCTTTTTACCGATGATGCATCTGTGGTTGAAGCGAACGGTCATTCGGTATTCCTTGTAGAAGGAAATTTAGAAAACATTAAAATAACTTCTCCAATTGATATTCTAGTTGGAGAAGCCCTCATCAACTCTTTGAAATCATGACGCCAAAAGCAGAAAAAATTCCATTCGAAATTACAGAACATAACCATACCAGGATTGATCAATACTATTGGATGCGTCTTTCTGACGAACAAAAAGAAAGTAAAACACCCGATGAACAGACTCAAAAAGTATTGGACTATCTCAAGTCTGAAAATGACTACACGAAATTAGAAATGAAGCATACAGAAGAGCTTCAAAAAGAGCTTTTCGAGGAAATGAAAGGGCGCATTAAAGAAGATGATAGCAGTGTACCCTTCTTTAAAAATGGATATTGGTATTACACCCGATTTGAAAAAGGGGCAGATTATGCTTTGAATTGCAGAAAGAAAGAGTCTCTCGAAAACGGCATCGAAGAAATTCTCATCAATGGTCCTGAACTCGCGAAAGGAAAAGATTATTGGGCACTTGGCGGATTAAGTGTAAGTGAAAATAATGAACTTATGGTTTACGGCATAGATGACGTGAGCCGCAGAGTGTATACCCTCCACATTAAAAACCTTATTGACGGTACACTTCTCCAAGAATGTATTGAAGGTACTTCTGGTGGCGCCACTTGGGCCAATGATAACACCCATTTCTTCTACACGAAAAAAGACCCGAACACCCTGCGCGATTGCCAAATTTGGCGACATCAAATTGGAACCTCACAACAAGATGACGTGCTTGTTTTCGAAGAGCTTGACGAAGAATTTTCTTGTTACATCTACAAAACAAAAACAAAAGATTACCTCATTATTGGAACTTCCCAAACGGTCTCAGATGAATGCTGGATCCTTTCAGCACAAACACCTCTAGCATCATTCGTTTGCTTCCAAAAAAGAGAACGCGACCATGAATATGGTATAACGCAATTCCAAGATAAGTTTTACATTCTTACCAATTGGAATGCGCAAAACTTTCGATTAATGACTTGCCCGTTAGACAAAACAGAAAAAGAAAATTGGGAAGAATTAATACCGCATAGACCAGAAGTACTGCTGGAATCAGTTGAACTCTTTGCCAAATTCATGGTTATTGAAGAGCGTTCAGAAGGTCTTATTCAAATTAAAATTCAACCTTGGGACAACCTCCTTGAATCTCATTATCTTTCTTTTCCAGACCCCGCATACGATGCGGGTGTAGGAACAAATCCTGATTTTAATTCAACCTGGCTTCGATTTGGATATTCCAGTATGACCACACCTTCAAGTGTTTTTGACTACAACATGGAAACCAAAGAACGTATTTTAAAAAAGCAACAACCCGTACTTGGAGATTTCAAATCTGAAAATTATGCCTGTGAACGCACATACGCGGTGGCCTCAGATGGTGTGAAAATTCCCATTTCTTTGGTTTATGAAAAAGGAACAAAACGCGACGGAACCGCCCCTTCCCTGCTCTATGCATACGGAAGTTACGGACACAGCA
>JBJTWB010000222.1:0-13354 GCA_046081505.1 Bacteroidota bacterium
CCTGTCGCAAGATGTGATTTGGAAGATTATCAATGTTAACGGGTGTAGGCTTTGAGCTTTGTGCAGATAAGGTAGCTGTTCCGGCTATCCAAGCGCAAGTGAGAAAAAGTGTTCTCATGGTTTTTCGTATTAAAATTCGTAACGTGAATTCCAACTGAAAATTTCAAAGTTTGGGCCAAAAATTTAATCTATGGTTGCAATGCACTTCAACTCAATTGCTATTGGGGAAGGTAGAGCATTTATTTCTACGGTAGTTCTGCATGGATTCGCATCTTTGAAGTACTCTGCATACAACCTGTTGTAAGTATGGAAGTCACGCTTCATATTGACCAGAAATACTGTTACGTCTACCAAGTTTTCCCATTTGGAACCACTGGCATCCAATATGGCCCGCACGTTATCGAAAACATTTCGGCATTGCGCCTCAAAATCAAAAGTCACAAAATTTCCAAATTTATCCAATTGCAAACCTGGAACCCCTGTATCGTTCGCGTCGCTTCCCGCAATTCTTGGTCCTACTCCAGATAAAAAAAGTAAGTTACCTACTCTTCTTGCATGTGGATATGCTCCAACGGGTTTCGGAGCATTGTTGGTTGAGATAATTTCAGACATGTTATTTTGTTGATATGAGTTTTCCGCTAAGTTGTTTTTGATTCACTGCAATTTCGTAGAAGTAAACACCTTCTGCAAGGGGTTGCCAATTCCAAGAATTGGCAATTTCAGATATATATTCCTCCCAGATTAAAGCGCCGTTTGAGTTGTAAATCCGGAAGATTTTTTTTCCTCTTTCAGGGCACTTGAAATGAAACTCATTTGAGCTCGGATTTGGAAAAACACTGACTACCGACTCTTGATTTATATTTTGAACATTTGAAATTTCGGGGACTGCTGGTAAATGAGCCGTGTAAATTCCATTGGCATGTGTGGCAACTGCAACGGTTCCATCAAATGGTCTAGCCACAACCATATTCACAACGGCATTTCCAATTGAATTTGCACCTTCCATGAACCAAATGGTGCTGTCGCCATTCAATTGTGATGTTGAAAATAATCCTGCGCTTGTTCCAGCAAAATAAACAGGCGGATTACTTGGGTAAATTTCAATCCAATAAACAGCTGGTCCATTGCCTGTTCCGTCTAAATTTTCCTCTAAATTCCCACCCACGTGCGTCCAAGTTGTTCCTGCGTCTGTTGAATGAAAAATACTTTTCTTGTTGAAATTTGAAAAACTCACCATCAACTCATTGGCATTTAAATCGTTTGCACTCACAGCGGAAACGTATGAGTTAGTTGGAAAACTAGTCGATGAAATATTTGTTTTTGCTGGCGTTCCGTATAGGTCATTCAATTTAAATAATTTCCCTTGAGTACTGCCGTAATACAGCACCGAATTGTCTCCGTATGGCATATCTAAACATGAGATACTACCTTGTGTAAGACTTATTGTACTTGCGCTGTAATAATTCCAATCATCTGTATTTCGAGCTGTTGGATAGTTGCCGGTTACGGAAATAGTATCTACTCGATCAAGATACCAGATCATTTTATTACCCGCAATAAACAGTCTGTTTGTCCATGAATCAAGCAATAATGGATTAATAAACAATGCATCTGGACCGTTTTGGGCATCTATGCGTTCTGTTGAAAGTAAATGTCCTTCATTGTCAATGGATTTCTTAAAAATTCTTCCGCTTTGGCTGCTGGTGATTACGTAATTTGCTCCGTTCGGAATGACACAATACGCACCGTCATCGGAGTGCATTTCTTTCCAATTGATTTGGTTGTCATTCGTATGTGTTAACCAAGTTCCGTTGTCTTGCATACCTCCCATAACCAAATCGCTTGCACTGAGTCCTTGCTCAATTGCTGTCGTGTAAAACTGAGATACGCGGTAGTCATTATTCAAAGAGGCCCATACAATGCTGTCAGCTTCAGGTTGAATGGTCTTATAAATTCCCCCATCGTTTGTACTGTACATAACCGAAGGGTTATTCGGGTCGAAAACAACAGCATGTTGATCTGGGTGGTGATTGGGATAAACATAAAACCATGGTTCAGGAACATTGCAGCGGTATCCGCCTACCCATTCATCTTGATCATTTGTTGCAAAGGCGTTGTTGCTTCTATGCAGATTTGTTCCGCCAATAAAAAGCATATTGGGAATGGTTGGGTGATGGGCTATGCACATGTCATAACTGAACTGTGTTCGGAATGTTCCAAAATCGTAATCAATTCCAGTAAACAACTGGCATGGTTCAGAAGGCAGGTTGGCTGATCTGTTTTCCCACGTACCCGAGGACCCGGAACCGTCTCCATCGATATAAGTGTATTTATAAAGAAAATGATCAATCGGGTAGGTTGAATTGTTAATGGTCTCTCCAAGGAAATAGATTTCATTTTCATTTTGTGGGTTGACACACATAACAGTTCTTCTGAGGTTCGGAATATCACCAACGATAGGAGAAATTTCTGTCCATGTGAGTCCGTCAATACTGCGGAAAAAACCACCGCCATTGGTAGAGTTATCACTCATAGAGGCATACAATACGCCAGACGGAGTTTGAATGAGGTCAACAAATTCGCTTGCGCCAGAAGTGAAGCCCAAAACTTCAGACCATGTTTGCCCCCCGTCTTCGCTTCGAATGACACCATTGTAAACGGCAGCATAAATAACGTCATTTGAGGTGTTGTTTCGATCTACAAGCATTCTCCAAACAAAATCATAACTTCCATTTTGCAATACATTTTGAGGTGTTCCGCTTGCTGTGCTCTCTAATTGTTGCCACGTTTGACCGTTATCTGTACTTTTCCAAATACCGTCACCACTTAAAAGGGCGGTGAACGAGGTTCCACTTACAACACCATAAAATTCTTCCCCTGAACCGTAATACCAAGTCTGTTCATGACCAGCGCGTTGGTCTTGTATTATGCAACTCACACTTTGCAATTGATCTGGTGCTGAGGTTTTACTCCAGGTTAAACCGCCATCATTTGAATTCCATACACCACCAGTAACCGAACCAGCTATGAGATGATTTGAGTTTAAAATATCAACGGCGAAAGCGCGTGTTCTTCCACCAATATTCACTGGGCCTCTAACTTCCCAAGAATAATCTCTTTCAAATTCTGAAGCACGAGGAATGCGGTTTGTAAATTCAACGCTCTTTTTGAAAATACCGGCTGGAACTTCTCCGGATTCAGGATCTCTGTTGCGCATGTATTCGTAATACTTCCTACTGTTTTTATTTACACCAAAGCCTTCTTCCGATGGATTTTCACCTGTTTGCTTTTTGAAAAGAATTGAACATGACATGCTGGTCATTGCCATTACGCACACCCAAATCAAATAAATGGTACGATTGAATTTCATATCAACCAAAGATAAGGCTTGAAATGAAAACAATACACTTCACAGGATTATGTTCAAAGTTGAACCAATTTCGACCTAAAAATAATTCCTCATCCATGTATCTTCGGGGAATGAAATACATGCTTCTCCTTTTTATTCATTTGCTTTCACAATTGGTTTTTGCCCAAGGAAATTTGACAAAAATCAAATATCCGAATGGCCAAATTCAAAGTATTGGAAAATTCAATTTAGCCGGAAAAGAAGATAGCATCTGGAATTATTATTACGAGAATGGTGCACTGCAAGAAGTAGCCAATTACACCAACGGTTATTTAAATGGAAGCGTTATTCGCTACCACATGAATGGGAATATTCAAACGAAAGGTTTCTTCAAATATGGGGTGCAGGATAGTATTTTCATCACATACAACGAAAGTGCAAAAGTCATAGAGACCGGACAGTATCAAGCAGGTATTGAGACTGGAATTTGGAAGTATTTCAATGAGGAAGGAAGTGTGAAAAAAGAAATTGAATTCACCGCAGATGGCATGCTTCTATTGACTTTTCGCGATAGCAAGGGTTCGATTACCATTACAAATGGTCTTGGCGAACTCATTGAATACCACGAAAGCGGAACACTAAAATCGAAAACACCTTATGTAAATGGCATAGCACATGGCATTTTTGAATCATACTATTCAAATAAACTCATTGAATCGCGAGGTGAATTCAAAAATGGAGTAAAAGAAGGTGCTTGGATTGCCTACTTTTTAGACGGAAAAGTTCGAACCTCTACTACCTATACCAATGGTATTGTTACAGGACCATATGAGGAATATTTCAATTCTGAAAAATTATATGTCAAAGGTGATTTCGTTGACGGAAAAAAAACAGGAAAGTGGAATTGGTATCGAGAAAACGGACAACCCGATATGGAGGGAACATTTGAAGATGATTTACAAGAAGGAGATTGGACCTACTATCACAGCAATGGCACGTGGCAATCGAAAGGGAAATTTTCAAAAGGAAAAATGACAGGAAAATGGGACTATCAATATCCCTCTGGAAAAAAGTGGAAAACTGGAAATTTTGTCAACGACCAAAAAGAAGGTGAATGGGTCAACTGGTATGAGAACGGACAAATTTTGCAAAAGGGCAATTATAAAAATGGTGAGGAAGATGGAAAATGGATGGCCTGGTATGAAAATGGAAAACTCAAATACCAAGGCAGTTTCAAACAGGGTAAAATGTATGGGAAGTGGGAAGGATTTGAACCCAAAAACGGATTGAAATTGTATTCAGGAAGTTGGAATTCCGATTTAAAAGTTGGAAAATGGATTAATTATGATGAACGCGGAAGAATAGAATCGCTCATTACCTACAATAAAAATGGGGAGTTGCATGGTAGACAAGTGCTGATGAATGAGAATAACATAAAGATGAGTGATGGGAATTTCAAAAATGGCAAGCGTGATGGCAAGTGGGAATACTACTATGATTTTGGTGGACTTTGGAGGGTATGTTCTTATAAAGAAGGCAAATTGAACGGGCATTCTGTTACGTATAGCGAAAACGGCGCTATTGAGGAAGATGCCAATTACAAAGACAACAAATACCACGGTGTGTGCACTTTCTATGACAAGAAAACAAGACAGTTAATAGAAAAGGGCGTTTTTGAAAATGGTAAAATGGTAAAATTTCTTGAGGGCACACCCGGAGCATCAAGAAAAAAATCTTAGTTCTATTTAATGATCATTTCATCTAAAATCTGAACCAATTCATGGGTTAGATTCTGTCTAGAGTAACCCATAACTGTGTTATTTAATGGTTGCTCTCTGCCCTTCTCTTGCATGGTTAGAAGAGCCGATTTAATCCCCTCTTTATTGGTGAAGGATACCATTTCACCTGCATAGGTTGTTTCAATAACTTTGGCGCAATCGCTTGTAGGGCTTCCGATACCGAGCACTTGATTCCCTGTGGCTACATACTCAAATATTTTCCCTGTAACCCGGCCCTCCTCATTTGCATTCTGATTTAAAATGACCAGAAGTATTTGATTTTGCATCATCAAATCTAAAACCTCATTGTGTTTCACATATGGCGTGTATTCAAGATAGGTCTCTAAATTGTGTTCTTTAATGGAGGCTAAAACAGCACCGTCTGTAGGTCCAACTAACCGAATTTTCATTCGGTTTTTCCACGACTCATTTTCTTGAACCAATTCTGACAAAGCTTTCCAAAGTGCAATGGGGTTTCTATCATCGCCGAATGTTCCGTAATGGCCAAGTAAAATATCTTCATTTTCTTGGGAAGGCCTATCAAGAAAATCTACATGATCAAATCCGTTTGTTAGTACATGAACCGATTTGCCTCTTATTGACTCATACTGCTTACTTAAGTGCCAGCTGACTGTATTAACACTTGTGGCTAATTTGAGCACTTCCCTTTCCAATCTTTCATGTTTTCGTTTCGCCCATGCAGACATGCGAAATTTGTCTGCATTATCCATATTCACCCAAGGATCTCTAAAATCTGCTAACCACGGAATCTGTTTTTTCCGATGTACATTTCTCGCAATTAGATGCATGCTGTGGGGAGGCCCACTTGAAATCATGGCATCAATTTCATTTGACTTCAAGTAATTCAAAATAGCTCGTGTAGCGGGTGAAATCCAGAATTTCCTTGCATCTGGCACCAAGAGGTTTCCACGTCCCCACGCCATAATTTTCTCAGTCATTGTTGGTGCTTTATTGGATTGAATAAATCCAGCACTTATGCCAGCATCTCCCTTCCCCATTATTTTTCTTAATGCTCTGAAGGGTTCGAAAATAGGGACTCTTAAAACTTCCAAATCATGGGGAACTTCCGCAAGCAGGGCATCATCATAAATGGGATAATCTGCATTTTCAGGAATTACAAGAACCGGTTCCCAGTTGGTTTGCTTCAAGTATTTTACAAACTTCAACCAACGTTGAACACCACCTCCACCGGAAGGAGGCCAATAGTAAACAATGATGAGTACCTTTTTTTTCACTGGGTACAAAATTCACAATATTTGGCTTCTGGATGATGCGCAAATTCAGAAATTTCCAACATTTCTACAATAACATCCAACAGTTCCTTTTCGAATCGTTCCATATCGGCCTCTGTAACTCGCGCCTCATTCTTCCCTCTGTGCAATGGAACATACCCTTGTTTGGACTGTTTTAACCCGAAGAGCGTTGCTGAAATTTTCTCTGGCTCAATACCCTTTTTATGCCACATGTAAGTATAAGACAGCAATTGGATTAATTTACCATTCCGATCGGTTAACCACTTCTCATCTGATTCTTGAAAGGTTACTTGCTTCGGGTCAACCTTACCCGTTTTGAAATCAATGATATGAAAATGCCCATTTTCAGAATCAATTCGGTCTGCGAGTCCCTTCAGTTTCACCAGTTCTGTTCGGCCTATTTTATTCATGGGAAGAATAGCTTCGAGCGATTCCTCAACACACTCAATTCTAACCTGCTTGCCTTCAAGTCTTTCAATTTCAAATTTAAATACGTTCTCAATCATTCTTCGGGCCACGCCTTTGGTGATGAGATCAAAACCTGACAGTTCATTGTCTTTGGTGTATTTCTCTTGGATGGCCAAATCAAGTTGAGTTTCAATTTGGGGAAGGAACTTCTTGATGTCATCTGAACCAATTACAGACCCTTCGAATGGCTCGAAGAGTTTCTCTAAAACTTGGTGCACAACAATACCAAGTGTTGCTGCTTCCATGCTTTCCTCTAATTCTTCCATTTCGCCGAGTCCAATGACATACCGATAATAAAAATCCAATGGACAAGCGAGAAACTTATTCAATGCGGAAGGAGAAATTCCGTTTTCAAGAAGCGCCTTAATGCGCGACCGTGAAAATTCATTGGATTGAATTATGGTATCTGAATTTTGAGTCCCTTGATTCTCATGAACAAAATCTTCTTCACGCATGGTGGTCCGATATTTTGCATCGGATAATTCATGTTTCACCTGCAACATGTACCGTGTAGGTTCAGTAGATTTATACTCGCTGCTTTGAGTGTAATAGATTAACCGTGTAGTTTCTGCGCGCTGAATAAGTCTGTAAAATGTATAGGCCACTGCTCCTTCTTTGTCTTCGGGAAGTGGAAGATGGAAAGGCCTTCTTAAATCAAATGGAATAAGTGAATTTAACTTACCTGTACCGGGAAACACATCGTCATTCGCTCCAACAACAATACAATTCTTGAAATTTACTCCTCGTGTTTCTTGAGGACTCAATACTTGAATTCCTTCCAGAGGTTCACCTTCAAAAGTTACGGTCTCTGTTGTGGCATAATGCTGAAAGAGGATATCGATGTTTTCAACTGCGTGCAGAAATTTATTTTCACGCGCATGTTCCATCATTTTGAAGACAATGCCTTGCATACGCAGAATGGCTTCTTTGGAAAGTTCATCAAAAGCCGGATTTTTTTCCAATACTTCTAACCAATTTTCTAGACGCGCAAGAACGTTTTCCAAATTGAAGTTTTCAATTGTAAAAAGACGAAATACAAAATCCAACTTCGGGAAATCAGAAGTTAATTCCTTCCAATCTTTTTCTCGAATATACACCCATCGCTTCTTTGCAATTTTCGCCTGAATACTGGCAATTAAATCATCAGTGAGTATTGTTCTAATATCGGGTTGAGACAACCATAAGAGAACATCTTTATAGTACAACCCCTTGCTTAAATTCGTATTCAGACGATACCACAAACGAACAAGCATTTTGGTAGTTCGAAATACAGACGTTTGATCTATTGGATAACCCAGGGCAATATTAATTGGTGAATCAATATTCAATGCGTTCAAAAACGGACGAAGTAATTGCGGCTGAGTTAAAACAATTGCGGTTTGCTCTCTTTGCTCTTCATCTAATTCATTCACCAATTTTGCGGCGGCAAAAGCGGCGGCAAGCGGAGTAACTACTTTAGAAAATACAATCTCACGCGGATAACGCTCAAAATCATTGGTCTTGTACAATGCAGCATGTTCTTTTTCCCACCTTCTGAAAAACAAACCCGCTTCATGTTGTGGATTATTCACATAATAAACATCTGCATCAAAGTTTAAATGAATATTTCCCTTTTTGGCCAATTGGGTAATCCACTTTTCTTCTGCTCGAGAAAAAGATGAAAGTCCAATTAAATAAACCGTCTCCTCGCAACTTGGCGGGGACTTCTCTGCTAAGATTCTATTTATTTTGGCGTAACTGAACTGTAACCGGTTTTCTTGCAGTTTGTTGAATTCTTGGTAAATCAATCCGAGTTCAATCCAAAATTTTTCAAATTCATTTTGAGATGGAGTTAACTCTTCGGAATTGAAACTCCAGGCCTCAATGTCTTTAATGTCTCTTAGGTTTTTGAAAAAATGCTCGCCGTTTACAAGTGCACCATCTAGTTGATTGAAATCATCTAATGCAGTTAAACCCCATTTGGTGAAGGCTTCAAAAGATTCTGGCGATTCCACCACGTTGGCATACGCCTCATACATTAACAGCAGCAGACTCATTTTATTTGTTGTGACCAATCCTGAGAGCTGCTGCACCCATTGCGACATTTGAAGCAATTGAGGTAATAAAATGGGTTTTCCTGCGCATTCAAATAAGTGCTTCGCGAAATACGCCTTTGCTCTATTGCTGGGCAGAATGATTGTTATTTTATGAAGTTCATGCGAATGTTTCTGAAAAACATCATTTGCCATTCGTTGTAGAAAAAATAATTCAGAAGTTTCGCTCATCTTTGTTGTATGAATTTTCCAAAGTTTCTAATTTTTTCTCAAGGAAATAAAATTGTTAAAATATTTTCTTTTGAACAATTTGAAGAATACTCCAGAATGGGTCAGTTCTATATGCATCAAGCTTTTCGGGTAAACACCCATGCTGATCGCTTATACATAAATGACCTTCTAGGCATGGATAAAAACCATTTCATTGATGAGCAGCGATTCGAAGCTATTAAAAATGAGATGATTCAAAATCTCAAAAGTCTTGTCTAGTAAAGATTAACTTCTCTCTCTAGCTTTATCGCATATTTTTCATGCACACTTTGAATGATCTCTTCACTTAGATTTTTTAACTCTATTCCCTTGGCATTTCCATGGTTCACTAGAACCAATGCCTGCAGATGATGCACTCCACAACTGCCAATTTGTTTTCCTTTCCACCCACATTTTTCAATCAGATATCCGGCAGGAACTTTCACTTCCAAATCTGATACTGGATAAAATGGAACATGTTCATCAATCAGCTTTAATTGATCATATTGCGCTATTGTAATGGTCGGATTCTTGAAGAAACTTCCTGCATTACCCAAAACTTTTGGATCTGGTAATTTGGAACTTCTAATTTGACAAACCGCCTGTGATACTGCTTCTATAGAGAGAATATCAACATTCATTTTTTCCAATTCATTTTGAATGGCGCCATACTCGATCTTAAATCGTGGTCGTTTAAGCAGTTCAAAGTTGACTTTGGTTATGATCCAATTCCCTTTTTCCTTTCGTTTAAAAATGCTTTCTCGATATCCCAATTCACATTCATTTAATGAAAACACATGGTTCTCATTGGTATGAATATTCAAGGCTTCTACAGAGTGAAGAACATCTGATAACTCAACACCGTATGCGCCAATATTCTGCATGGGCCCTGCACCAACGCAACCGGGAATAAGTGATAAATTCTCAATACCTGCCCAATTGTTATGTATGGCTGTTTGAACAAACTCATGCCAATTTTCTCCTGCACCCACACCTACAAAATAGTTGTTCTCATTTTCATGCTCCACTTGCTTGCCCATGAGTCTATTTAGCACTACAACTTTGTTTTGGTCTTGCGTGAAGAGTACATTGCTTCCTCCGCCCAGAACAAGAATTTCTAAGTTTTTAGATTTTGCAAAAGCTATTGCTTCGTTTAAATCTGAGTGGGAGTATGCCCGTGTAAAAAACCTTGCTTGCACATCAATTCCGAATGTGTTGTATGGCCGAAGAGAATAGTTCTCGGAAATTTCAATTGACATGAAGCGAATTTAGTCATTGTAAAAAGAAATATATTCTTTAAATTCATTCATAAATATCCATATTCTCATGTTAACTAAAATAAGTATTCTTGTTTCTGCAGTGCTCATGTACTCAAATCTTTTAGCTCAAAATTACCAAGCACCATTATTCAGCTACGACAGCCTTTTGAATATTAGCTATGGAAGTGCTACTAATTTTTCAGGTGAAAACGAAAATTTATTTTTCGATTTGTACAAACCAAAATCAGATGGGAATTGCAAACGTCCTCTCGTCATTCTAATCCATGGTGGAGCTTGGGTTGCAGGAAGTAAGGAGGATGCCGATTTGGTATTTATGTCTAGATATTTTGCAAAAAGAGGATATGTAGTTGCAAATATGAATTACCGAATGGGAATGCATAAACCCACAAATTGGAATCTCTATGCTCTCTGTGATCCGAGTTTATTTTCACCATGTGCCTACATTTCAGATAGTGCTGAGGTATATAGAGCCAACTACCGAGCTATGCAGGACACAAAAGGACTCATTCGTCTGATGAAAGAACGCAGTGCTATTGACTCTACAGACATTGACAATGTCTTTGTGGTGGGAGAAAGTGCGGGTGGTTTCATTGCACTTCAAACTGCCCTCATGACAAATGAATCTCAAAAACCGAGCAATTGCAACGGTATATCAAATGCACCAATCCCTGACCCTGATTTTTCACAATACAATTGCTCGTCATTGGTAACCAATTTCGAAAGACCCGATTTGGGTTCAGTAGAGGGTACTCTTCATTTGAATGGATATGATGCATCTGTAAAAGGTGTGGGCAATTTTTTTGGGGGAATACTTGAAATTTCGTTACTCAATAATTCAACTAATAATCCATTTCTGTATTTATATCATCAAGGATCTGACATTATTGTTCACTACAATTATGGTAAGATATTGGGAAGAACAAGCTATGAATGTTTTGCTGCTGTGAACCTCTGCCAACCCTATTATTTCTATCCCAACGCATTCGGATCGAAAGGCATTCAAAATGCTTTGACAAATATTGGGAACACCAATTTTTATAGTGATATAGTTGAAAATTATGAATACCAAAATGATTGTTTTGACAACGGACACGCTATTGATTTCATTTCTACCCGACTTGGCACCATGAATTCACACTTTGCAGATATTATTGGCATTTCCGGAAACAACCCAAGCACCAATTGCGAGACATTTGTAGAAAACGAACAGCAATTAGCTGCTCCATTCCCGAATCCAGTTCAATTCATTCTTCACTTACCTGCTTCCTCAGAGCGAAAATTAATTTTCAACTCCATGGGAAAACTCATTTTAGAATCAACGGAAAAAGACATCGATTGCTGCCATCTGCAACCCGGACTTTACATCATTCAAATTGGCAATCGCTTTTTCAGATTTACTAAAATTTAGCGCAAGGAACTATTCTTCTTTTCACCTTTCGCATGTTGCGCTTGTTCGCCCATTGATATGTGAACGATAATTCATGCGACCCACCGGTATTTCCTAGCGATAGCTTTGATGTTGTAATATCATAGCTATATCCCAATTTATAAGCTCCCCATTGAAATCCTATAAGTAGGGCTAACATATCTCTATTGGGCATTTGATAATCATTCTGTTTCAAGGGTAGGCCCCTATACCAGATTCCCAATACAACAGGATTCAATTCTGTATAGAAGCCAAGGTCAAGTTGATCATATTTTCCTTGTGATTGATAATTAAAAGCCAAGACAAAATCTTTTCCGAAGTAAGACTTAAAACTAGACTTTACGTGTCTTCTAACTCCGCCATGCACACTGAATCTGGCAGGTATACTTGCAGCTGTTCCAGAATAAAGAACTTCATTGGGGGTGTTCATGTGGTAGATGGAAATACCTCCCCACGCCTTTCCAGAATAAACTAAAAAACCTGCACTTGCATCGAAATAATGCGTTGGGCCGAAGGTAGGACTCTCAAAACTTGAGTTGTCTCCTTCTCGAATAAGTTGATCATAAAAAGTGAGTTTGTTAAAATCCAGTGAGCGCGTAACGTATCCGAATTGCAACGCTGGTCTAAAAAACACACCACGCTTCACTTTCACTTCATACGCATATTGCAATTGCACAGAGGACGTTTTTAGTGCTCCTGTTCCTGCATGTTCATTCCCCATTACTAAACCAATTCCACTATTGAGATTGGGAAGATACTGATCATATGAAAAGCGTTGCGATTTAAATCCACCAGGAATAATACTCCACTGATTTCGGTATAATGCTGCAACTCTACTTTGGGCAGAAGCACCAGCAAAGGCAGGATTCAACAAAGTAGGTACCGAGTAAAATTGAGTGTATTGTTGGTCTTGAGCTATTAGGTTCATGCCTTCTATGAACAAGAAAAAAAGTAAAATATATTTCTTCATATTCATCGAATTAAAAGGGTTACATCACCTGATTTATTGACACGTGTTCCATTCGAAAAAGTAGCTGTTGCGCGCCAAGCATAAACATCTTCTTTGCATAGTTCACCTCTATAATAGCCGTTCCAACCTACGTGAATATCTTCACTTATGAAGAGAAGCTCACCCCATTTGTTGTAGATCTGCAATTCATAAGAAGTGACACCTTCATGCAAGGGACAGAAAATATCATTGGTATATCCATTTGGATCGTACACTCCGTCATTGGGTCCGGCCGAAGTAGGTGTAAACGCATTGGGAAACTCAAGAGTTCCAGATCCGTATGCCGTAATCATATTGGCCACCAACATGGTGTCAGGACAATTGAATTGATTATTCGCCACCAACATAACACTATATGAGCCTTGTAATTGATAGTAGTGCGTTGGATTGTCTTCGTTCGAAAAATCACCATCGCCGAAAACCCATGTGAATGTAGTTGCAACATTACTCAGGTTTAAGAAAGTAACTGGCTGATCAGGAATTACAAC
>JBJTWB010000223.1:0-6782 GCA_046081505.1 Bacteroidota bacterium
CCATTTAAAACAACTATTTTTCGTGCCGAATTAAAGTCCAATTTTGGGAGATTCCGACTTTCAAAAACCGCCAAATATCCCGATGGAGTGGCCAATGAGGAACACATTGACAGCATTTGTTCAGTGACAAAATTGGCATTGTGCGTTGTACAAAAGGATTCGTCAGAACTCAATAAATATTTTACGTTCCAACCCAACTCTAAAGCCTCCTCAACCATCTTTTTTCCTTCAACCACAAACAAACGTTCTTCGTTTCTCACTTTCTTTTGTTGAAGGCTTCGTATAAATCGAATGTCATTTTTAGAAATTGCCATTTATCTTTATTTCCACAAAGATGAATATTTTCATGCAACGAATTAGCAAGCCATTCTTTTTCTTTATTATCACACTCGCTCTTTTTGAAGCATGTAGCATTCAACGCACCTTGCCTGAGGGTGGTGTGTATTTCGAAGATCATTTTGTAGAATACGGTGTGCCCTTGGTGAATGTTGAAGGATTGGAATTCATTAATTCTGTGAAAGCACCTTCAGATGCTTCAGCAGACGAGCTGCTTGCTCTCACCAAAGTAAAACCGAACAGAAAAATTCTCTTCTTTCGATTTAACATGCGGATGAATACGTTAGTTCCTAGAAAAGCTCTTGCGCGATCTGAACAACGAATTCAAGAACGTTGCATGAGAAAAAACAAAAGAAGAGTTGCCAAGAATAAACCTCAAACAACCTGCAACGGCCTTTGGCCCTGGTTGGCATACACAGTGGGTGAACCACCTGCATTAATGGACTCAACATTAGCAAAGAAAAGTGCTAAACAGATGGAAATTTTTCTCGAGAAAAGAGGGTACTTCAATGCACATGTTACTCCAGACATTCAATACAATGAAAATACCACCATCTTTTGGGATAAAAATAAATCTTGCCGTGTCTATTATCAGGTTGATCTTGGAGAGCAGTATGAAATGCAAACCATTAACTGGGATATTCAGGAGCCTAAAATCAAAAGTGATCTGAATAACTTAAAATCGAAGTCACTTCTTCAAACGGGAAAACCTTTTCATGTTGATGTATTGAGTGAGGAACGAAATCGAATTACAACTTATCTTAAAAACATTGGATATTTTGAATTCATTCCAGACTACATTGTTTATGATGTTGACACCACAACAACCAAGGGAAAAGCAAACTTAACCTTACACATTCTTAGTCCTAAGGAGATTGATGGTTTCGGAAATTACACGGGTAGATTACTTTCTCACAGGAAATTTTATTTCGGGAAGGTTTCAATCAACGTCGCCTTCGATCCGAATAATACGACACGTGTACCACAAGACACTACCATTGTCTCTGTTACAGGAAGAACCGTAGAGTTTCTAAGTAATGGGGACCCCGTGGTTAAACCCGATTTACTTGCAAGTAAGTTGCGATTTAAATGCGTTGATTACTGGAAATATGAGGAAGATACTGTGCCTCAGAACATTAAAAAATTACACAATCTTTTTGTTCAGAATAAAATTGACGACACCTATAAAGAGTTCTCACAACTGGGTGTTTTTAAGAATGTAAATATTCAAATGACTCCTGTGGTATATCGAGATACTACACCCATGTTAGATGTTCGAATTAATCTATATCCACACAAAAAGCAATCACTTGCTTTCGACCCAAGAATTACGAATAGAGCCGGAAACATGGGGGTATACAGCAACTTCACCTATAGACATAAAAATTTATTTCACGGGGCCGAGACTTTTGAATTTAAAACCATCTTAGGTCTTGAAGCCACCCAAACCATTGGAAGTTCCGGAACAGATGGAAATGCTGGAAATCAAATTGTGGAACGTGCGTTTCAATTGAACACATTTGAAATAGGTCCTGAGCTTAATTTGAACATTCCACAATTCTTCCCGAATGTAGTTAAGAAGTATACCAATCAGCCATACACCACACTTCGCTTCACGGCCAATTATCAAAAGCGACCCGACTATGAGCGCACGCTTTCGCAACTTGGTTTTGGTTGGAAGTACTTGGAAGATCCTGAACGTGTTTCAAGTGTGCACATTGAATGGGCTGAAATCAGTCTCATTAAGATTAATAAATCTGCTGAATTTCAGTCATGGTTGAACAATTTAAATGACGGATATCTCAACAACAGTTACCAAGATCACTTGATTGTTGCAAGCAGTATTGGTTACAACGTGAACACCCAATTATCGAATGACCAACCCACCTATTTTTATTACAATGCGACAATACTAGAAGCAGCCGGCAATGCATTGCGCGGACTCTTCAATGTACTTCCGAATGCAACTACCGATGCCAATGGCAGTTATTCCATTCAAGGTATTCGATTTGCGCAGTACTTAAAAACAGAACATGATTTTCGATACTATACACAACGCGACGCCCAGAATAAGTTTGCGTTTCGTGGATTTCTTGGTGTTGGAATGCCTTTTAAAAATTTAAACGCTCTACCCTTTGAAAAGAGCTATTTCAGTGGTGGTGCGAATGGAATTCGTGCTTGGCAAGCGAGAACGTTAGGACCCGGAAGCTACAGGGATTCCACAGCTATTAAGTCTTTTAATAACATTGGTGATTTAAAAATTGAGTTCAACGCTGAATATCGCTTTTCTTTTACCGACATGTTTCAGGGTGCTGTATTTGTTGATGCCGGAAACATTTGGTTAATGAATAAAAATTCTAGTCCATTGAATGCCGATTTCCAATGGAATCGGTTTTACAAAGAATTCGCTATTGGCGCAGGTTTAGGTGCTCGCCTTGATTTTGATTTCTTTTTGATTCGTCTGGATATGGGCGTTCCAATTCGCAATCCAATTATGGTTGAAGGAGAACGATGGATCTGGGAGCCTAAAACTGAATTCAATCAATTCTTAACTCAAGTTAACAATAGCCCATCTGTATTCAAACCGAATTTAGTTTTCAACTTGGGTATTGGTTTCCCCTTCTAACTTCTTTAGGAACAATGTGTGCATCTCCCTGGCTAATGCATCTTGATCGAGATTCTTGAAACTAGTTGCTTGAACAACTGGACAAATTTCAATTTCAATTTTCGTTGGACGCAGCGTAAAGCTTCCACTTTTAAGTGCTCTTGAACCACCGCGAATAACAACAGGAACAATTGGAATTTCACCTTCACAAGCAATAACAAAAGCCCCGCGTTTGAATGGTTGTAATTCCCCTGTTTTGCTCCGTGTTCCCTCAGGAAAAACAACAATGCTCTTACCCTTTGCAATATCTTGAATGGCTGAGCGCATGGACAACATGGCCTGCTCTCTATTCGATCTATCTATAAAAATCATTCCCATAGCCTGCATGTACTGACCTAAAAATGGCACTCGTTTTAATTCCATTTTAGCCACATAAAATAGCGGTTGATTAATGGCCGCGAACAAGATTGGAATATCGAGCAAACTGGTGTGATTGGATATATATATTGCTGGATAATTGGGAATATTTTCTTTTCCAGAAACTTTCCTGCGAATCAAACAAACGGAGAGAACAGCGGGCGAAAATAAATAATGGCCAATAAACTTATTGGCTTTTTTGGTGGAAATGAAGAGCCTAGATATTAATCCCAAACATGCACAAATTATAACAAGTACAATGAGTAATACAATCTGAATAACATTAATGACATACCACATTACGCCTCCTCTCCCTGATATTTTTCGAATCGAACAACCACAAACTTGCTAATAGGTGTATTGCTTCGTTCGGCACTATTGTGAAGCGGAATGAGACAGTTTGCCTCAGGAAAATAAGTGGCTACGCTTCCAGAAGGAATTGAATATGGCACAATATAAAATTTCACGGCCATTCTTTCTTGTCCTTCATGAATGGAAATGATATTGACTAAATCTAATTTTTCAAAACCAAGATTTTTCATGTCAGCTTTATTCATAAGAACTACACGACGCTCATTTTCTATTCCCCTATATCTGTCATGCAAGCCATAGATGGTGGTATTGAATTGATCATGTGTTCGAATGGTCATTAGGGTGAACATTCCTTCAGGTAAACGGGTATCCAATAGTTTCGAATTCATGAAATTCGCACGCCCAGTCAAAGTTGTAAAATTTCTTTCACGCGGTCCGTTGGGCAAATAAAATCCATTGGGTTTTCTCACGCGTTCATTGTAATTTTCGAAACCAGGTATTACCGCTTCAATTTCATTGCGAATGAGATCATAGTTGTCTTTCCATTTTTCCCAATTCAGTTTTGCTGTTTTCGCGCATGCCATTCCTATACCACAAACAATGGCAGGCTCAGAGATAGCCATCTCAGACATGGCATCAATTGAACCGCGCGAAGTATGCACCACACCCATTGAATTCTCAACAGTTAAAAACTGTTCAACCCCATTGCGTATATCTTTTTCTGTTCTTCCGAGACATGGCAAAATGATTGCCTCTTCACCCGTAACAAGATGTGATCTGTTTAACTTGGTTGAGATTTGAACGGTAAGGCCAACTTTCTGAATAGCTTGGCCGGTAATAACACTATCTGGTGTTGCCGAAATGAAGTTTCCACCTAAAGCAATAAAAACACGAACCTTATTTTTATCCATGGCATCTATCGCCTCAACTGCGTCATATCCATGTTCCTTTGGCATTGAAAATCCATAACGATTTTCCATGGCTTCTAAAAGTTTTACCGAAGGCTTTTCATTTATGCCCATGGTTCGATCACCCTGAACATTGCTGTGTCCGCGAACAGGACATAAACCTGCACCGGGTTTACCAACAGCCCCCAAAAGCAAATGCATATTCACTACTTCTTGGATAATACTTACGGCCTTTTTCTGCTGAGTTAGGCCCATGGCCCAACACGAAATCACCTTTTTCTTTTGAGATAGTATCTGAGCAATTTCATAAATCTTTACTCTCGAAATACCACATAATTCTTCGCATAAATCGATGTCCAACGAATCAATTTCATTCCAAAACGTTTCAAAATGGGATGTGTAATCTTGAATAAAGCCTTCGTCAATAACACCGCCCTTTTCTGTATGAATTTGCTTCAAATAAAAACATATCATTTTGAAAACAGCATGATCACCCGCAATTTTCACTTGTAAAAAATGATCGGCCAATTTCGTTCCTCCTTTCAAAATTTCAACAGGACTTTGAGGGTCTACAAACTTGGTAACACCTGCTTCCGGTAGTGGATTCATATGAATGATAGTGCCACCATTGGCTTTGCATTTTGAAAGAGCCGACATCATACGGGGGTGATTTGTTCCCGGATTTTGGCCAATCACGAAGATGACTTCTGCTTCATATAAGTCTTCCAATTTAACTGTCCCCTTGCCTATTCCAAGCGATTCAATAAGAGCTACTCCGCTTGACTCATGGCAGAGATTACTGCAGTCGGGAAGATTATTTGTGCCTAAGGTGCGCACCAAAAGTTGATAAAGAAAGGCAGATTCATTGCTTGCTCTTCCTGAAGTATAAAAAACGGCTTCATTGGGGTTGCATGCATTGAGATGTTGACCTATATGTAGGAAGGCATCATTCCAAGTTATGGGCTCGTAATGCATGGATCCTTTTCTCAAAATCATGGGGTGCGTAATTCTGCCGCTTTTACCAATTTCATAATCTGACCATTCGGCCAATTCGTCTATGCTGTATTTCGAAAAAAATGCAGGTGTACATTTTTTATCTGTTGCTTCTTCGGCTATTGCCTTTGCGCCATTCTCGCAATACTCTCCTAATTTCGATCTGTGGTCAGGGTCAGGCCAGGCGCAGCCAGGGCAGTCTGTTCCATCTTTTTGATTCAATTTTGACAGAACCTTCCAACCTTTTAACAAGCCCATTTCTTCAGCAATGTGATGAATGGAAGATGAAATGGCGGGCAGCCCCACAGCAGCTTGTTTCAATGGCTTAACACGAATACCTGTCAATTTCGCAGGTGGAACAACTCTAACTTTTCTCATATTCTTAAATCACTATTACTCAAATGTACATATGTGCATAACTCAAATGTGTGAGTTCACGAAAAAAAAACCAACTTCGCATTGTTGTGAATTTAGCCATTGAATTACTTCAAAAGCATTGGGGTTATAACACCTTTCGTCCGTTGCAAGAAAAAATTGTTCATGCAGCCATTCAAGGACAGGATGTATTTGCCTTGCTTCCCACCGGTGGGGGTAAAAGCATTTGCTTTCAGGTTCCTGCTTTGACACGGAAAGGCATCTGCCTGGTCATTTCACCGCTTTTGGCCTTGATGAAAGATCAAGTCAAGCACTTGCATGAAATTGGCATTACGGCGGCTTATTTCAGCTCCGAATTTTCTGAATCGGAAATCAATCGGCTTTTTGATGAATGCATAGAAAACAAACACAAATTCGTTTATTGCTCCCCTGAGCGTTTGCTTTCCAGGAAATTTAGAGAGCGGCTCAATTATTTAAAATTTGGATCCATTGTTATTGATGAAGCACATTGCATTTCGCAGTGGGGACACGATTTCAGGCCTGCCTACTTGGAAATACCAACTTTTTTGAAGGAAATTCCAAAGGTGCCGGTCATGGCTGTTACGGCAACTGCCAATTCGCTGGTTGTTAAAGAAATCAGCTCTTTGTTATTTGCGCAAGATTTTGCTTTTTTTCAAGATAGTTATCGCAGAGATAATTTGCATTACTTCACACTTCAAGCCTCAAACAAAAGTGAAACACTTTTAAATCTTTGTCAACAATTAACTGGATGCGGAATTGTGTATTGTTCTTCTCGAAAACAAGTAGATGAGACATTAAGATATCTAACCGAAAAC
>JBJTWB010000224.1:0-5208 GCA_046081505.1 Bacteroidota bacterium
GTTCATGGTTCCACCAATCTCTTCTTTTCTTCGCGAAATAATTGTAATTCAGTTTACCTGCTTGAGATTGCAAAGGGTAAATAACCTCGTTGTTTTCTCTATACGCTTTTCTTTTTTCAGTTTCAGGAACTATAGGCACAATGTGTCCAGATAACCCGAGCGTTTTCCGCTTTGCACAGATGATTCCAACACCACCTTCACTGTTTACTTTTTCTTGAATTTCGGTTAAACTATGCATTTGTTTCCATCCAAATTCGGCACCCCATTTCAAAAACCAATCATGAATGGCATTGGAATAAATGGGCATGGCCGTTTCATTAAAAACGGCAACAACATCTTCACCGGCTTTTAATTTAGCTATTGATTCGTCTGTCCACCATACCGTTGGCAAATACACTCGAGTAAAATAGCAGTAGTCGAATGCATAAACATTGCAATAGGTATCTTCCGGAGTGCGCTGATAGCGGAGGTTATTACTTACATCAAGCTTTCGAATCAATTGTCGAATGCTTTTTTTCTTTGCTTCGAGGTTGGTAAAGTTTCTAAAGGGAATGGTTTCATCAATCATTGGATGAAATTTGTATTCCATTGAATTCAAATTTGAATTGACGTGTGGCAATAACACTGCTGGTTTCATTGACATCTGATGCTTGTACACTTCGTCCATACGTATAGTATTTTTCGTCTTCTATTTGAAACGAAAATAGGGAAGTGGTTCCGTGATAAGAAGTACAATGAATGAATCATATCATCATTGCATTGTTGATTGCTCAGATTATTCTGCCATTAATGCTTTCGCTGCAGCAACAATATTTTTGGCTTTCAATCCATATTTTTCCATCAGCTGATCTGGTGTTCCGCTTTCACCGAAGCTGTCATTCACGCCAATGAATGCCATTTGTGAAGGTGCTTGTTTTGCTAACACTTGCGCAACCATACTTCCTAATCCGCCAAGAACCATATGTTCTTCACATGTAATGACTTTTCCCGTTTTCATGGCGCTTCTCACAATGGCCTCTTCGTCTAACGGTTTAATGGTATGAATGTTAATGAGGTCAACTGAAATACCTTCCGCTTCAAGTTCTTTTGCGGCCTCTACCGCTTCCCAAACAAGATGGCCGGTGGCTATGACGGTCACATCATTTCCTTCGTGAATGTGCCACGCTTTTCCAATTTCAAATTTCTGATCAACTGCCGTAAAGTTGGTCACTTTCGGTCTTCCGAAACGCAGATAAACAGGACCGTGGTGGTCTGCTATTGCAAGAGTAGCGGCCTTGGTTTGATTGTAATCACAAGGATTAATAACGGTCATGTGAGGAAGCATGGACATCATTCCTATGTCTTCCAAAATTTGATGTGTAGCACCATCTTCACCCAAAGTGAGTCCGGCATGCGATGCACATATTTTTACATTTTTTCCACTGTAGGCTATGCTCTGTCTAATTTGATCATATACGCGACCCGTTGAGAAATTGGCGAATGTACCGGTGAAAGGAATGTATCCACCAATGGTCATTCCAGCTGCAACACCCATCATATTCGCCTCTGCAATACCAACTTGAAAGAATCGTTCAGGAAAATCTTTTTTGAAAGCATCCATCTTCAATGAACCAATTAAATCGGCGCAGAGTGCTGTTACTTTCGGATTGGTTTTACCAAGTTCATGGAGTCCGGCTCCAAAGCCTGAACGCGTATCGTTTGCGGGTGATAATTCGAATTCTAACATGCTACTGTGTTATTAATAATCGCCTAAAGTTTCTTCTAATTGAGACAATGCACTTGCTAATTGTTCATCGTTTGGAGCAACGCCATGCCATTTGTGTGTTCCTTCCATAAAATCAACACCTTTCCCCATGGAAGTTTCCATTAAAATAAGAATGGGCTTGCCATTTCCGGTCATTGATTTAGCTTGTTCTATTGTGGCATTTAATACTTCATATTGGTGTCCGTTGGTGGTCAATACATCCCATCCGAAAGCTTCAAATTTGGCTTTGAGATTTCCGAGTGACATAACCACTTCAGTTGGACCATCAATCTGCTGTCCGTTTACATCTACGGTTGCAATGAGGTTGTCAATTTTATGATGAGCGCAGTACATGGCGGCTTCCCAAATTTGACCTTCTTGCAATTCACCATCGCCATGCAACGTGTATACAAGATGTTTGTCGTTGTTTAATTTTTTGGCCTGCGCAGCGCCTGCTGCTACACTTAGTCCTTGCCCAAGTGAGCCAGAGGCCACACGAACACCTGGTAAGCCATCGTGAGTAGTTGGATGCCCCTGTAAACGTGTGTTCAATTTACGGAATGTGCTTAACTCAGAAACGTTGAAATAACCTCTTCTTGCTAGGGTTGAATAGAACACGGGTGAAATGTGGCCATTGCTTAGAAAGAATAGATCCTCATTTGCTCCATCCATATTCCAATTTTTCGGATCAATGCGCAAGTGGTGGAAGTAAAGCGAGGTGAAGAAATCAGTACACCCAAGGCTTCCACCCGGATGTCCGCTGTTCACGGCATGAACCATACGTACAATGTCTCTTCGAACCTGAGAGGAAATACGTTGAAGTTCTGTAAATTGTGACATACATCAATGTTTTCGCAAAAGTAGTTTGAAGGTGTACGTTCTACACGAAGTGTTCATGCTTTGTGGAAAAGTGAATATGTTTGTTTAGCGATTCTTTTGATTTTCTTCACTTGTGATGCTTAGGTTTGTACATCGGTTCATATGACAAAACAAAGCGGATTCATACACGAATTTAGAGAGTTTGCCCTTCGAGGAAACTTAACGGACATGGCCATAGCTTTTGTGATGGGAGGAGCGTTCACCAAATTGGTTACTTCTTTTATCGATGGACTTGTCATGCCTTTGGTTGGAAGTCTTACTGCAGGAGTTAATTTTCAAACGTTAAAATATGTTTTAAACGAAGCTACTTTTGACTCTCAAGGAAATTTACTCACTGCGGAATCAGCAGTTCTATACGGCGAATTTATAACGGTACTGCTCGACTTTATTTTAGTAAGTTTTTGTGTCTTTTTGGTCGTGAAAATGATGAACAGGGCAAGGCGTAAATTTGAAAATATAGTACTTAAAAAAAATAATAATGAAGATTAAAATTCTACTTTCAGTTCTGTGTGTTATCATCTTTGGGCACATGCTGGCTCAGTCAGATGCCCGAATTGTGCTAAAAAAAGATCAAGTGATAATAGGTAAAATTGTTGAAATTGTGCCTGGAAGTCATGTGGGAGTTGAGATGTTCGGTAGTGTAGTGCAGATTCCATATGCTGATGTGTCATATATTATTCTAGACCCGAATTTTCAGATGAGTGCCAACAATGGAAATTCAAACACCAATCAAAAGGGTAAAAAGGAGTCGGGAATGAATAACCAACCCGCTGCCGACTGGGCATTCGAGTCTATCAATGAAGGCGTTGTCTCTGTTGGAGTAGGCGCAGTGGAAGGAATAAACGGTAGTTATATTTATGAGCCTTCTACCAATACAATGATATACTTGCCACCAGCATACGATGGACCAAATGCCGATGTTTTTGGGGGAGTTTACACTGCGAATGGAGTAAGTTATAAAGGTAAATATTTCGCAGGCATTGGAATAGGAGCTATGGGGCATTCTGGTTACGACGGAGATTTTACAATGCCATTCGCAGTAGATCTTCGTGCTCGTATTTTTTCAGATAAACGCATTAGTCCGTATTTCATGCTCGCCTCTGGAATAACATATCACAAGGGTGGAGTGGGGTCATTTGATTTTGTTGATGGCGCGGGTGTGAGTTTGCGCATTCACGAAAGACTAAATGCCCACGCATTGTTGTCGCATACATACACACGCTTTTATGGAAGGTTGAGTGCAGGTTCAGCCTCGTCTATGTTGGACGGCATGTATTTGAATTATTTTGGATTAAGAGCGGGTGTCTCGTTTCGATTCTGATTCACTCAGTTCAAAAGCGTCAATCACTTTTTTCACTAGCGGGTGACGAATGACATCGGACCCCGTCATTTCAACTATGCCAATTCCTTCCACATCGCGAAGCAAATTCACACTTCGCAACAAACCACTTGTTTGATTTCGGGGTAAATCGATTTGTGTTGCATCGCCCGTAATTACAAACTTGGCACTCATACCCATGCGTGTTAAGAACATTTTCATTTGAGTGACTGTAGCATTTTGAGCTTCATCTAATATGACAAAGGCTTTGTCTAAAGTACGTCCACGCATGAAGGCCAAAGGCGCAATTTCAATGACTCCTTTTTCCATGTATTCGGCTAATTTTTCATAGGGAATCATATCCATCAACGCGTCATACAACGGCTGCAAGTACGGATCTAATTTTTCTTTTAAATCGCCCGGAAGAAATCCCAAATTTTCTCCTGCTTCAACTGCTGGTCGAGTCAATACAATGCGCTTTACTTCACGTTCTTTTAGGGCGCGAACAGCTAATGCAACGGCAGTATAGGTTTTTCCACTTCCCGCAGGACCAATAGCGAATAACATGTCATTGGCCTTAATGAGTTCAACCATTTTTTTCTGATTGGCGGTTCGTGCGGTAACCTTTGTTCCACCTGGACCAAAAACCAAAACATCTGAACTGGCAACACCAACTGGAGTTTCACTTTCGCCCAGCGCAATGCGCTCCAATTGCTGAAGTGTAAGTGAATTGTATTTTTCAATATGCCAGAAAATGAGCGTGAGAAAATCATCTAATTTCTGCAGGTCATCTTCACTACCTAAAGCTTTAATCATATTGCCTCTCGACATTATTTTGAGCTTAGGAAATTTTGATTGAACAAATTTGAATTTCACATTGTTCGGCCCGAAAAATTCAATGGGCTCGATAGCGGGTAAATAGATTTCTTTTTCTGCCAAAGTTTTTTAACAATTGATTGTGCCGAAAATACTCGAAACCATTGAATTTTAGCTGTTAATTCTTACGAATTTTGTAAAATACCCCTATTAAATTGTCTATTGTAACTCTCATATCTGACCTGGGCTATAAGGATCACTATGTGGCTTTAGTTAAAGCCGCTTTGTTGAATGCGAATCCAACATGCATTCCTGTTGATATTTCTCATGCTATAGGTACAGGGCAAGTTGATCATGCAGCTTTTTTGCTGCGAAGCGTCTGGAATGAATTTCCATTCGGAACGGTACATATTAATGGGGTAGATAGTTATTTGCAAAAAGATAGAAAACA